>DPWF01000350.1:0-541 GCA_003526435.1 Chitinophagaceae bacterium
CATGATCGCTATGGCGATTTCAAACCTTATGTACTGAAAACAACCGATGCCGGTAAAACATGGAAACCCATACAGTCTAACCTCCCGCAAAGAGGTAGTGTGTATAGTATTGCGGAAGATCATGTAGATAAGGATTTACTATTTGTTGGAACAGAGTTTGGCGTTTTCTTTTCCAATAATGGCGGACAGGAATGGATTCAACTGAAAGCCGGTATTCCTGTGGCGGCAGTACGCGATATTGAAATTCAGCGCAGAGAAAATGACCTGGTACTGGCCACTTTCGGAAGAGGTTTTTATATTCTGGATGATTACAATGTACTGCGTTCTTTCAAAAAAGAAACACTCGCAAAAGATGCGGTAATTTTTCCCGTAAAAGAAAGCCTGATGTACATTGAAAGATTACCATTGGGATTAAGAGATAAGGGCCATTTGGGTAGCAGCTATTTTAGTACACCCAATCCACCGGTTGGAGCAGTATTTAACTACTATATTAAAAACGACAGCAAGAAACTAAAAGATATCCGTTTAGAGCAAGAGAAAA
>DPWF01000350.1:565-17736 GCA_003526435.1 Chitinophagaceae bacterium
TTAAAGCAAAAGCAGAAAAGGGAGAGAAGTTTTATTATCCATCCATCGACAGCCTGCGTTTGGAAGATAACCAGCCCGATCCATATCTACTATTCACCATTCGCGATAAAGCGGGTGATGTGGTTCGTCACCTGAAAGCGCCAGCCAAAAAAGGGTTGCAGAAAATAGTATGGGATTTCAGGTATGCTACGCCTGCGCCATTATTGGGCAGGAGGACACCTGCGCCTGATGAATTATTTGGAGGAGAAGAAAAAGGACATTTGGCGATGCCGGGTGAATACACCGTTTCTTTATCCAGGTATGAAGATGGTGTCTTTACAGAGATTGCTGGCCCGGTAAGTTTTACCTGCAAACTTTTACAACAAAGCAGTTTGCCGGTGAATATGGAAGACAATCTTGCATTTTATAAACAGGTTTCTTCATTAAGAAAAGCAGTAAGCGCCACTTCTGATATTTACGCCAACATGCGTACAAGACTTGGAAATATCAATGCTGCTACGCAGGATATTGCAGCATCTCCAAAAGCAATCCTGGAGAAAGCATACGCACTTACACTTAAGCTGAATGAGATCGGTATCCAACTGAATGGTGATGCAGTCAAGTCGCGTCGTGAATTTGAGACGCCGCCGTCTATTACCGCAAGAGTAGGAGATGTTGAAGGAGGAGTATGGAACTCCACATCAGCCATTACTGCTACTTACAGAAATGATTATGCCATTGCTTCCAAAGCACTTACAACTGTATTGGCCGCCATGCGTAAACTGGACGAAGACATACTGGCACTTGAAAAACAACTGGAACTGAACAAAGCACCATATACGCCGGGGAGATGGCCTGAGTGGAAATAGGGCGAGGAGATCAAATGCAAAATTAAAAAGTCAAAAGTCAAAAAAAGAGATCATGAATCGAATCTCCTTTTTTGACTTTTGACTTTTTATTTTTTACTTGTCAGTAACTTCAACAATCAGGAACTTCAAATAATTCGTATTCTCCATGCCCCAGATAATTGGATGGTCGCTGGCCTGTGCCTGGAAAGTGACCTGTCTTATTTTTTTGCGTGCATCTTTGGCGGCCATTTCAATGGTTTGTAAGAAGAGATCGGGCTGTACAAGGTTGGTGCAGCTTGATGTAACGAGGAAACCTCCATTGCGTATGAGCTTCATTCCTCTCAGGTTAATTTCCTTATAACCCGTAATCGCTTTCTGAATATTTTCCCTGCTTTTGGTGAAAGCGGGTGGGTCGAGCATCACTACATCATATTGCCTTCCATCTTTACCCCACTGTTTCAACACATCAAAAGCATTCATGGCTTCAAAGCGACAGATATTTTCTAATCCGTTTAATGCGGCATTACGGTTGGCCTGCGCCACTGCATTCTCTGAAATGTCTAAACCTAAAACCGATTTGGCTCCATAGTGTGCGGCATGAATTTCAAAAGTACCCGTATAGGTAAATGCGCCCAGCACATCGGCGCCTTTTACAATATGCTGAATGGCCCGGCGGTTATCCTGCTGATCGAGAAAATATCCTGTTTTTTGTCCGTTCTCAATATCAACATGAAACTTTAATCCATTTTCATGGATGATGATATTGGTATCAAAAGGAGCAGAAAGAAAACCTTTGTGTTGCGCCAGTCCTTCCAGTTCACGAACAGGTACATCGTTACGTTCATAAATACCTTTGGGTGAGAAGATGGATTCGAGTGCTTTTACAATGGCGGGTTTCCATTTGTCCATACCCAGTGAGAGGGTTTGCAGTACGAAATAATCGTTGAATTTATCGATGATGAGTGCCGGCATATAATCTGCTTCACCAAAAATGAGCCTGCAGTTTTCTGTATAACCAATTTTCTGTCGATAGCTCCATGCTCCGGCGATCCTGTTATAAAAGAACTGTTCATTGATATCTTCCTGTTTGCGGCTGAGTAATCGCACCATAATCTGCGATTTGGGGTTCACATAGCCACGTCCGGCGAGTTTACCATCGGCAAAAAAAACATCTACAATATCACCTGCTTCAACCGGTCCCGATATTCTTTCTACCTCATTTCCAAATATCCAGGGATGGCCATTGGCGATCCTGGGAGCAATCTTTTTCCTGAGATACACATTTGTCATGCCGCGAAGATAATCCATCGCTCCCAGAGCCCATGCTGTTAAAGCGGCCGGGAAAGCCGGAAATGGCTGTATTTCAACTGACAAGCTCCGCTTTTTACCTTCGAAAACTGCCATTTTTTCCCGTTTCTTTGCATCGGCAAAATTTTTGACAGTATTGCCACAACAAGTATTAAGCAAAATAATTATGGAAGAGCAGGCAACTACTACATCGAATGTAAATGAAGAATTGAACCAGGGTATTGATATCAATGCAGATGAAAATGCCGCCGGTACCTCACACCTCAATGAACCAGTGGCTGATGACAGCCAACTGGATAAATTACAGGCTGAGTTGCAGGAGCAGAAAGACAAATACCTCCGTCTGATGGCCGAGTTCGATAATTTCAGGCGCAGAACCGCCAAAGAGCGTATTGAACTGATACAGACCGCAGGTAAAGATGTGATCGTTTCGCTGCTGGATGTACTGGATGACTGCGACCGTGCAGAAAAACAATTACAGGGCAGCGACGATATAGCTGTTCAGAAAGAAGGTATCCAACTTGTATTTAATAAACTTCGTTCCAACCTGCAATCAAAAGGTGTTAAAGTGATGGAAAGTATCCATACCGATTTTGATGTAGAGAAACACGAAGCCATCACCGAGATTCCGGCACCTGCAGAAGAGCTGAAAGGAAAGGTACTGGATGAAGTGATGAAAGGTTATTATTTAAACGAAAAAATTATCCGCTTCGCAAAAGTGGTGGTAGGGAAATAATGTATGATATCTGATGTAGGATGTCTGATNNATCAGACATCCTACATCAGATATCCTAAATTCAAAGAAAATGGCTAAAAGAGATTTCTACGAAATATTAGGGGTGAGTAAATCAGCTTCAGCCGATGAGATTAAAAAAGCTTATCGGAAAGTGGCTATGCAATACCATCCAGATCGTAACCCGGGAGATAAGGAAGCGGAGGAGAAGTTTAAGGAAGCAGCAGAAGCATACGAAGTATTGAGCGATGCAGATAAAAAAGCAAAGTATGACCGATATGGTCATGCTGCATTTGCACCCGGTACTGGTGGAGGTAATGGTGGTTACAGCAATATGGATGATATCTTCAGCCAGTTTGGTGATATTTTCGGCGATGATATGTTTGGAAATTTCTTTGGCGGCGGAAGAAGAAACAGTGGAGGTGGCGGTCGTGCCCGCGGTCAAAGAGGCAGTAACCTGCGCATCAAACTGAAATTGAATTTTGAAGAGATAGCCAAAGGTGTTACCAAGAATGTAAAAGTGAAGAAACATGTATTGTGTAATACCTGTGGTGGTAATGGCGCAAAAGATAAAAACAGCGTACAGAATTGTGGAACCTGTGGTGGTACAGGACAAGTAAGAAGGGTTACGAATACATTCCTCGGGCAAATGCAAACAGTCAGCACTTGTCCAACCTGTAACGGTGAAGGCTCTACTGTAACATCAAAATGTGGTAGTTGTAAAGGTGAGGGAAGAACATATGGCGAAGAAACAATCAGTATCGATATTCCGGCAGGTGTACAGGAAGGCATGCAACTGAGTATGAGTGGAAAAGGAAATGCAGGTGAGCGTGGCGGATTTGCAGGAGATCTGATTATACAGATTGAAGAAGAAGCGCATCCGGATTTACAACGTGATGGATTGAATGTGGCATATGATCTTCATTTGTCATTCCCTGATGCCGTATTTGGAACACAGGTAGAAGTGCCTACGATTGACGGTAGAGCAAAAATTAAAATACCTGCAGGTACACAGAGCGGAAAAATATTCCGACTCAAAGGAAAAGGTTTTCCTGAAGTGCAGGGATATAATAAAGGTGATCAGTTGATCTATGTAAATGTATGGACGCCTCAGCAGGTGAGCGATGAAGAAAAACGCATGCTGGAGAAAATGAGTGAGAGCCCTAATTTCAAACCCAATCCAAATAAGAGCGATAAGAGTTTCTTCGAGAGAGTAAAAGAAGCATTCAGCTAAACCAGCCTCTGCAGATTTCTCCATTATCTCATATTCTCTGCGGTCCCTTCCTTCGTCAGGGTGACGTTAGGAACCCCACTGCAGAGAAAAGAGAACGCAGCGTTTACGCAGAGAGTTATTTTCTCTTTTTCTTTGATGGGTTATACAGCAGGATAGCTTGTTCTACAAGCTTTCCAAATTCATTTTGCAGTATATTATTTTTCTGAATGCCTGATTTGGCAAGTGTCAATACATCTTCCAGTTGATAATCTTTAGTGTATTTCGATTTGCGTAATACAGAACCGAACATAGCCACTGCTGCCGCAAAACGATACATGCTATCAGCTTGCCGGATATCTGTTCCCTGGAAACGACAGGTAAAAGATTGCTGCAGAAGATCATTGGTTCCAGGTTTTTTGTACCTCAGCTCAAGTGAAGCCAAAACTTGCTGAACTGCAGAAGCACTGTCTTTTGCAGGGCTGATTTCAAAGATCGCTGTAATGGTATGGCCACTACCGATTTCTCCACCTTCGAGTACACTGTTGCTGTCTTCCAAAGCTGTCTTCTTATTATCGAAACCAATCAGTCTGTAATCTGATACCGTAGCTGGATTAAAACGTACGGTAACGGAAGCATCATCGGCTATGGCAAAAATGGTTTTGGTAAATTCTGTTACCAAAACTTTCTCCGCCTCTCTTGCCTGATCTATGTAAGCAAAATTGCCGTTGCCTTTTTTTGAAAGTGATTCGAGTTTGCTGTCTTTATAATTGCCCATACCCACGCCCAGGCAGGTGAGATAAATACCTGTTTGCTGATAACGTAAGATCAGCTCTTCCAATTCTTTTTCGGAAGATTGCCCCACATTAAAATCGCCATCAGTAGCCAGAATAACGCGGTTATTACCTTCAGGAATAAAATTATCTTTTGCCAGTTGATAGGCTAACTGAATAGCACCGGCGCCGGGTGTATCGCCCCCTGCAGATAAAGAGTCAATTACATTCTTAATACTTTGTTTATGTGCACCACCTGTTGGGGGAAGTACAATGCCAACACCACCACCATAAGTTGCGATGGTGATGGTGTCGCAATCGCGCAGGTTATTAACCAGTAATTTAAAAGCAGATTGGAGTAAGGGTAAACGATTGGGTTTGTCCATAGAACCTGAAATATCGATCAGGAACACAAGATTCGATGGCGGTACATTTTCCAATGGAATAACAGGAGCTTCCATTTGTAAAAACAATAACTGGTTGCCGGGCTTCCATGGACAACTGGTATGTTTATAACTGAAACTGAATTCTTTTTTATTTTTTAGGGATGTATTAGCAGGAATAGGGAAACTGAAATAATTCAGCATCTCTTCAATACGAACAGCATCTTCCGGCACCAACATCTGGTTCGAAATAAAACGTCTGATATTACTATACGCAGCGTTGTCGATGTTGAGCGAAAAACCTGTTTCAGGAAAATCGGCTGCCTTGATGAAACCATTTTCAATCAGGCCGCTATAGCTTTCGCCAAGGTTTGTATACGGCGTATAATTATTATCTTTTGCATTGGCTACAATAGAAGCCCTGTTGTTTTTATACAGCTTTAAAGTGCCGGGTAGCGTATTGAGTTGAAGGTGTTGAAACTGTCTGCTATCTGCCAGCACACAAAGTTTTTCATAGCCATCCAGTTGTAAATAGAGAGAATCTCTGAGCTGCCCCAATGAAATGCCAAATGCGCCGGAACTACCGCTGGTAAAAAGTTGTTGTGGTTTTGATTTCAGTCTGAGTTTAACTCCTTCGAGTAATACCCCATGTTCATTTCTCACCTCACCACGAATATAGTATTGCGCAGTGGAGAGGAGGGAGCAGGCAAGACAGTACAATAATATCCAAATGCGTTTACTCATTTGGCAAAGGGGTTTCAACTACAATATAACGCTAAATCAATGGATTCAGGTATGGCAGACGCTGTTAAAGCCTTGTTATGCTTCGTCTTTGAGCTGGTAGATTTCTCTGATGTTTCTGCCCAGACCGTCGTAATCAAGCCCGTAACCGAGCACAAAACGGTTAGGTATGGTGAAACAGCAATAATCCATCTGAATAGGATATTTCATGGCATCGGGCTTATGTAAAAGCACGGCTACCTTAAGTGATAAAGGCTGCTGGTTGATTAACTGTGGTAAAAATTCATTCATGGTTTTACCTGTGTCGATGATATCCTCAAGAATAACCACATGCCTGTTATTGATCTCTGTATCGAGTCCGATAGCTGTAATTACCTGTCCTGTAGATTTTGTGCCTTTATAGGAAGCGAGTTTAATAAAGCAGATTTCGGCTTCAATGCTGAGTTCTTTGAAAAGGTCTGCGGCAAACATAAATGAACCGTTCAGGATGGCAATAAACAAAGGTTTCTTATCTGCATAATCCTTATCAAGCTGCGATGCCAGTTCTTTAACTTTTTCACGTATCAGGTCTTCAGGTAAGTAAGGAACAAATTGTTTATCGTGAACAGTGATCACCTTCATGTTGAACTATTTTGTGGTTTTGGGTTTTGCTTTGGCAGCAGCGTTTTTAATTTCTACCGGAGAACGCAGATATAGTTTCTGACCTGCGGAAAGCTGGCTGTCTTTTTTCAGTTTATTGTATTCGAGCAAACTTTCCAGTCTGATACCTTCTTTCTGACAAATGGTATGTAAGGTTTCACCTGCAGTTACTTCATGCAGATCGGAAGCGCCTCTTTTTTGTTTTTTCTCTATGAATAGTAACTGGTCAGCTTCAAGAATATCACTTTCCGGTAATTCGTTAAAGTCGAATAGTTTACTCAGACTGATATCGTATCTGTGTGCCAATGCAAGAAGAGAAGTGCCTTCTTTGGCATAAATAGCTTTGGTATGATTGATAGTAAATACACCATCAGGATAAGGTGATGGCTTTTTATCTGCAGAAGGTTCAATTTTCTTTTCAGGAAGTATGGTGTCTTCTGTTTTCTCCGCAATATCTTCAGCAGAAGCCTGAACTGTAGTAGTTTTTGGTTCTTCTTTTACTTTGTTCTCCTCTTGTATCTTGTTTTCTTTATTCTTTTCAATGACCGGGGTCTTTTCTTCTTTAATCTTTCCTTCTTCCTCTTTTACCCAATGTACAGGTAGTTTTGTGGCATCCACAGAAACAGTTGCCTGCTGGGCAGGTGCCACTATGGGGGCGTTCCTGTTTTCTTTAATGGCCAATGCTAGCATGGTGTACTGGTGTAGTTTATAATCTTCTACTACCCTCAATAATTTTTCAGGGTATGTTGGACTTGTTGCATAACCCGCGCGCTTGAGTCCATAGGCCCACCCGGTAATATCAGTAGGTTCGAGTTTGAAGAGAAAAGCATAGTGTGGTCTTGTCTTCAAAAAATCTGAATGATCTTTATACGATTGGGCTGCATCGGAATACACGCGAAAGCATTCTCCTTTGGCATCATCATCCTGGTAGGTTTTTTCACCTGTCCATTCAGTTTTACATTTAATACCGAAATGGTTATTGGCATTTTTTGCGAGCGGACTTTCACCAAATTGCGATTCTAAAATGCCCTGTGCCAGTTTTATGGATGCGGGTACACCGGTACGCAGCATTTCTTCAATGGCCAGTTCTTTATAGCTGTTGATATAGGCTTCTGTTTTTTCTTTTACAGAAAGATTCTGCGCCATGCTTTTTGCACAACAACAAGTATAAACTGCCAGTAATAAAATCCATTTTTTCATGCGTCTTTCTTTTTAATCAGTAAGAGCCCATCCCTGATGGTTAATAATACCTGTTCCGTTCTCTCATCCTGTCTTACATGTTCATTGAATGCATGGATGGCTTTTGCATTCTTTCCACTGATTGTTTCTTCCAGTACCTGTCCATGGAACAGTACGTTATCTGCAATAATGAGTCCGCCTTTGTTAAGGCGGGGTACCACCTGTTCATAATACCCGATATAACCGGTTTTGTCTGCATCTATAAAAACAAGGTCCCAATGATGTTCCAATGTTGGTATTATTTCCGCTGCATTCCCAATGTGCAAATGTATCTGATGATTTCTTTTGCTTTTGCTAAAATAGTTCCTGGCTGTACTGGCATCTTCCTCCCGGCATTCAATGGTATGCAGTTGCCCGTCTGCCTGAAGACCTTCAGCCAGACAAAGGGCGCTGTAGCCTGTGAATGTACCTATCTCTAAAACGTATGCAGGACGCTGAATAGTGCTCAGAAAGGATAAAAATTTACCCTGGACCTGTCCACTCAGCATATGGGCCTGGGGATGTTCCTGGCTGGTAAACCGCGCAATTTCCTGTAAAAGACCGTCCTCAGAAGCGGTAAATGCCTGAGCATAGGCTTCTGCTTCGGGGGAAAGAATCAGGGGGGTATTCATGGGGCAAAGATACGAAACCGGAGGGTGGAATGGGGGATGTAAAATTCAAAAGTTAAAAATCAAAAATCAAAATTAATTGGGGCTGCCTGATTGCTGATAAGGAATAACACCATAGATGTTTGACAAACTGCATGACTGTAATGGTTAATACCTTGCTAAGATTTTGATATTAGTGTGCGTCTGATTTTTAGAAAAGAAAAATGAGTATTTTTAAAAAGATAAATTATTCATCAAAACGATTCGCTATGGCTATGCCTGATTTCCCTAATGGATTTGATTCCTGGCAGAAAACTCATTTTGAAGTAGTGGAAGTATTGTGTTACATCAGAGAGCTGGAAATCAGTGAGCAACCCAAAAGCTTTACTGAAATGGTAGATCAGACCGCGACGGAAGTAATGTACCAGCTTGCCCTTGAGCTCACCAATAAATATGAAGAACATTCAAAAGGTAAAACCAGAACCCGTAGTCTTTTTGATGAGATTGAAGAGTTTGTGTGGAAAGAGGTGAGAAAAGACGCATAAGCAATTTCATACAAGGCTGAACCTGCTCACATGATTTCCTTTAATCTACCTGCGGGAAAAATTGTCGGGTAACGGATACTTTTTCGCGGGTTACATATTCGAGAAAAGCGGATGCCACGGGTGATGTTTTTTTTCCTTTTAACCAGATCAACTGCCATGCGGTTTTAATAGGCAGACCTTTTACAGGAATAATTTTCATATCTCCGTTTTTCAATTCATTTTTAATGCCTATCAGTGGCATGATAGAATAGCCAAGGCCTGCCAACACAGCCTGCTTCACTGCTTCGTTGGAGGTAAGCTCCATTTTTTTGCGAAAAATAAGATGATGTTTTTCGAGAAATCTTTCCATGGTCTGCCGAGTGCCTGAGCCATTTTCGCGGAAAATGAGTGGCAGCTCTTCAAATAATTTTTTTACACTTACCTGTGCGGGTATTTTTGAACCACTTGCGCCCACCAGGTACAGTTTATTGGGCAGTAATTCAATTCTGTTAACCTGCATGGTGTCCGGTATAATAGATACAAGAGAAAAATCCACTTCATTTCTGTCAAGACTCTCTATCACTTTGGATTTGTTTGTTACATCCATGAGTAGGTCTACGCCAGGATGTTGTTTCATAAAACCTGCTAAGAAATAAGGCATTACATATTTGCCCGTAGATACGACTGAAATTTTAAGTCTACCGGATAGCTGACCTTTGTAAGCTTGTGTCTTATAATTGATGGCATTTACTTCATTGAGTATGGCTTCAGCCGCTGCGGCAATTTCTTTTCCAAAGTCGGTGATATATAATTTTCTCCCCACTACTTCTGTAAGGGGTATATCGAACTGATCCTGGAAATTTTTCAATTGAATGGAAACGGCCGGTTGTGTAAGGTATAATTCTTCTGCAGCCTTAGTAACACTCTGTGTTTCCGATACTTTCAGGAAAATCTGCAATTGATTCAAAGTATAATTCATAAATTATATTTATGGATATTATTGTAAATATAAATGATAATATATAATTACTTCCACCCATTTTTGCGTCATCAATCAAAAAAAAATAAGCATGACAAAAATCACAATTGCAAAAGGGGATGGTATCGGCCCTGAAATTATGGATGCTACATTAGATATTATTATGGCAGCCGGTGCCCAGATTGAGATCGATGAAATTGAAGTAGGAGAGAAAGTGTACCTGGCTGGAAACAATGCCGGTATTGCCAAAGAAGCGTGGGATACTATCAGGAAGAATAAAATTTTCCTGAAAGCCCCGATCACCACTCCACAGGGTGGCGGATATAAAAGTCTGAATGTAACTACCCGTAAGTTTTTAGGCCTGTATGCCAACGTGCGTCCCTGCATGAGCCTTCACCCATATGTGAAGACCAAACATCCTAAGATGGACATTGTGATCATCCGCGAAAACGAAGAAGACCTGTATGCAGGTATCGAACACCAGCAGACCGACGAAGTGGTACAATGTTTAAAACTGATCAGCAGACCCGGCTGTGAGAAAATTGTTCGGTATGCTTTTGAGTACGCAAAACAGTACGGAAGAAAAAAGGTAACCTGCTTTACAAAAGACAATATTATGAAACAAACAGATGGTTTGTTTCACCAGGTATTCGATGAAATCGCAAAGGAATATCCTGAAATTGAAAACGAACACTGGATCATTGATATAGGCGCGGCAAAAGTAGCAGATACGCCGGAAGATTTTGATGTAATCGTGATGCCCAACTTATACGGTGATGTATTGTCGGATGTGGCTGCACAGATTACAGGATCAGTAGGACTGGCCGGCTCTGCCAACATTGGTGAATCATGCGCCATGTTTGAAGCCATTCATGGTTCTGCACCTAAAAGGGCCGGTCTGAATGTAGCCAACCCATCAGGATTATTGCAAGGCGCCATCATGATGCTCAGTCATATCGGCCAGTCTCCGGTAGCTGAAAAAGTACAGAATGCATGGTTAAAGACAATTGAAGACGGAATTCATACCTACGATATCTATAAAGAAGGCGTAAGTAAACAACTTGTGGGAACCAAAGAATTTGCAAAAGCAGTGATTGCCAACCTGGGACAGAAACCTATGCAACTTACGCCGGTTCAGTACAACGAACGGGCAGTGTTAACCTTGCCAAAATACATACGCAAAACACCGTCCAAAAAAGAACTGGTAGGTGTAGACCTCTTCGTTCACTGGAATGGTTATAAGGCAGACGAACTGGCCGCGAAAATTAAACAGGTGGATGTACTGGGTGTGGAATTATCGATGATTACGAACAGGGGTATCAAAGTATGGCCGGAGGGTTTTGAGGTAACCTTCTGTACTGACCACTGGCGTTGCCGCTTCAAACCCACCAATGGCGCAGGCGTTACCAAGGAGCAGATTATTGAACTACTGGAAAAAGCAGAGGCCCACGGTATCGATACCATTAAAACGGAAAATCTCTACACATTTAACGGTAAACAAGCTTATTCACTCGGACAAGGACAATAAAATCAATCATATGATGCAACTACAACTTATTAAAGGCAGGTTTAACAAGACTGAAGCATTTGATCTTGTTTCAGAGATGGTAAATATTAAGATCAGGTATCATGAAGATAAGATCAGATGGGCTGAGCAGGAAGAGGATATTAAAATGCGCGAGAACAGGATCAAACAACTGCAGAAAGAACTGCATGAGTTTAAAAACCAGCTACTATCTAATGAACAGGCCGTTAATATTGAATCCGGAATTATAATCGCATAAAAAAAATATATGAATACAACAGAAAAAGTTACGCTGATTAATGGTGTATTTACGCCTGATGAAGCAAAAGAAGTGTTACTCACACTACTTAACCATAAGATCAATTTTCATCGCATGCGGAATTTCAGTTCTGAAGAGCGTTTCGGAAAACCAGATCCGGTATCTGCAAAAAGGCTTCCAGCATTGTATGAAAGCCGTGAACAGGTACTCAGTATACTGAATGATGCAACAACTTCAGGGTATAAACTGGAAATTGAGTCGCTGGTAAGCATCCGGAAAGGAGAGAAGATAGAAGCACCTGTACAGGAAGAAGTATCTTCTGTGTCCATGCCATCAGCAGACCAGGAAATTGTGCAATTATGGTGATGAAATAACCTGCCGTAGTTTTTTATGTATTGCTTCTCCGTGAGATCAGCAGTAACCCAAGGAAAGTTATCAGACCGTTAATGATGAGTAATTCTAAGCCGATTTCGAAAGAACCAAACAGTTGTTTTTGAAATTTATCGACGAGAAGACACAATAACGGAGAAGCAATACATATGAACGGCACTAACTTGTCATTCACTGCACGTTTCAGTAAAATGCCAAAAGTAAATAGTCCCAGTAAAGGTCCATACGTATAAGCTGCCACTTTTAAGATCACCCCAATCATACTGCTGCTGTCGATCCATTTATATACCATCACAAACAAGAGAAAAACGCCTGCAAATACGAGGTGTACACGTTGCCTGATTTTTTTCTTTTGCTGATCGGTCCAGTCATCGCGACGCTGCAATCCGATAATATCAATACAGAATGAAGAAGTGAGTGCCGTGATAGCGCCATCTGCACTGGGGAAGAGGGCAGATATCAATGCAATGATGAATATTACCGACACCATACTAGGCATGTGCTGTAATGCAATGGTGGGGAACAGTTTATCGCCTGTGGCTGCAATACCCTGTGCATCGGCATAGAGGTGTAACAAGCCACCGAGGAAGAGAAACAAACCTATTACAGCCAGCATAATAAAACCAAGCGTTACCACATTCTTCTGAGAGTCTTTTAATGTTTTTACAGAAATATTTTTCTGCATCATTTCCTGGTCCATACCTGTCATGGTAATGGTTACAAATGCACCAGCCAGTATTTGTTTCAGAAAGAAGAAGCGGCTTTCCGGCTCGGTAAAGAATATTTTGGAATAGCCTTTATCGCCCATGGCCGAAAGACTTTGGCCGATACCCATATCTAGCTGACTCAAAATATACACTACACAAATTATCAGACCAATCAGCATACAGGAAGTTTGTAAGGTATCGGTCCATACAATTGTTTTTACACCCCCTTCATATGTGTACAGTAAGATCATCAGGAGAATGATGAGTGTGGTAGCCCAGAAGGGAATGTGAAAACTTTCCAGTATCGCATCCTGCAAAATGCGAACGACAAGATACAGACGTGCTGTGGCACCTAATGTGCGCGATAAGATGAAAAAAGAAGCACCTGTTTTATAGGAAGCAAAACCCAGACGGGTACTGAGGTAGGTATAAATAGAGGTAAGGTTGAGTTTGTAATACAATGGCAATAGCACAAAAGCAATCACCATGTATCCAATCAGATAACCCAATGTAATCTGCATGTATGCAAAAGATTCTTTTGCCACGGCACCGGGCACACTTACAAAAGTTACACCGCTTAACGAAGTGCCGATCATGCCAAAAGCTACCAGCATCCCGTTACTGTTTCTGTTCCCGATAAAGAAGGACTCATTATTACTGTTTCTACCCGTGTACCAGGCAACAGCCAATAAAATCAGGAAATAAATGATCACAAAAGAGAACAGCAGAAGTGGCGACATAGCGTTATTTTTTTATAAGCTGAATAACAATCGTTCAGGGTAAAGATAGGGGTTGTTTGCGGTTTATTGCGGGAATCAAAACAGGAACTTTACAAATAAAAATACCCTGTTTTGGCTTGTAATAATAAAGCTGCTTACATTGCGGCGTAAACTTACAGGTATGCAGACTAAGCGTATTGCAGTTTTTTGCGGTTCAAAGAATGGGAATAATCCTGTTTTCCAGACCGATGCTACAAGGTTGGGAAAACTGATGGCAGCAAATGGCATTACCCTGATTTATGGTGGCGGTAATAAAGGTCTGATGGGAGCGATCGCCAATGCCGTAATGGATAACGGAGGCAAAGCAATTGGTGTGATACCTGAAGTACTGCTTGAATGGGAACACCAGCATGAAGGTATTACAGAATTACATGTAGTAAAAGACATGCATATCCGTAAAAAGATGATGTATGAACTTTGTGATGCTGCTATTGTATTACCAGGTGGTAACGGAACACTGGATGAGCTGTTTGAAATGCTTACCTGGAACACACTGAATATCCACAACAAAAAAATAATCCTGCTGAATACAGCAGGATATTATCAGCATCTTGTGACACATATTGAACAAATGGCCAAAGAAGGTTTTTTGTACGAAGAGTGGCACGAACGACTCATTGTATTAAACAGTGCCGATGAAGCTATTGCTTTTTTCGGTTAAGATACAGACCAAAACCTGCCCTGAATACGGGTAACGGATCATTAAACTGGTCGCGGTAAGGTGAGTTGATATTTTGTAATACATCAATCATCAACGTCACATAAGAATATTGGCTGCCAACAACCCTGTTACCATAACCAATACCTACCAGCAGGCTTTCTGCATTATAATTATACTTGGCAGTTTGTCCGGTAATGACATTCTTTTGAGAAGAATTGATCCAGTTGTATTCCGGTTGTACCTGCAGGTGTAAAAAATTCACGGGCCATATGCGAAGGAAAGTACCTGCACCATAATTGAAATTACGGAAACGGGTATTGCTGAAATCAGTTGCATTCTGCGAGAAATAATTGATGTTTAATGACACACCTGCATCCAGCCATTTATTGAGACTGTAACCCAGTTCCGGATTCACGCCCACATTAAAAAAACGATTACCCAATGAGAGGTTCAGACTTGAACCAAAGAACATATTTTCTCTTTTGAAACCTTTTGGTTGTTCATCGCTTTCAATCTGCTGTGCAAAAACACTGCTACAAAGCAACAAGAGAAAGATAAACAATACACTGTTTTTCATGGTCGTTGGTATTTATGCAAATGTACGTCTCAGTTCAGGTCAAAGATTTTACCTGCATTTAAAATATTGTTAGGATCGAATGCTTTTTTGATTTCGCGCATGATATACAGATTGGCATCTTTAAATACGGTAGCCATGTATGGCTTCTGTATCAATCCAATACCGTGTTCTCCGCTAATGGTGCCTCCCAGACTTTTTACAAGCTCAAATAGGGCACGTAATGCCTGGGTCATTTCAGCATTGCCATGACTGTTTTTAATGGTAGGGTGGTTAATACGGATGTGCAGATTACCATCTCCGGCATGTCCGTAACAAACAGCATGAAAGCCATATTGTTTGCCCAGTTCTTTTACACCCTTAATCAATGCCGGTAATTCGGCACGAGGTACAACGGTATCTTCTTCAATAGTATAACCACTTGTTTTTACTGCTTCGGCCACACGTCGACGACATTTCCAGAGTTCTGCTTTTTGTTGTGCATCATCGGCAAAGAATACTTCGCCTGCATCAAATTGTGTAAGTAATGTTGCAATGGCCTCCATTTCATTCATCAGCACATCCATATTGTTGCCATCAACTTCAATAATCAGGTGTGCGGCAATAGAATCATCAACGGGTACTGCCGTACTGTCTACCATTTTACTCACAATCTTCAATGCATCAATTTCTACCAGTTCCAATGCACTGGGTACAAAACCAGCCCTGAAGATGGCGCTAACGGCTTCGCTTGCTTTTTCCAGCGATGCGAAAGGCACGAGCATCAGCAAATCATATTTCGGAAAGGGAATAAGTTTGAGTACAATCTTTGTAACAATGCCCAGTGTGCCTTCACTTCCTACGAGCAATTGCGTGAGGTTATAACCGGTTGAATTTTTTAACACGTTGGCACCTGTCCAGATGATTTCACCATTGGGCAATACCACTTCCAGGTTCAGTACATAATCTTTTACGACGCCATATTTTACTGCTTTCGGACCACCGCTGTTCTCGGCAATATTTCCACCAATAAAACAACTGCCACGGCTGCTGGGGTCGGGTGGGTAGAAAAGCCCTTTTTCCTTTACGGCATTTTGTAATACTTCTGTAATAACACCGGGTTCTGTGATTACCTGCAGGTTTCTTTCGTCAATCGAAAGAATACTGTTCATTCTTTCAGTAGATAGTAATACCCCACCAAGGTGTGGTAATGCCCCACCGCTTAAACCAGTACCGGCACCACGTGGTGTAACCGGAATCAGGTCTTTGTTGCAGATTTTCATGATGGCAGCAATTTCTTCTGCAGTACGGGGTTTTAACACCACTTCTGGCAGATATAACAGGTGCTCTGTTTCATCGTGTCCATAATGATTCAGGTTTTCTTCGTCTGCCAATACAAAAGCATCACCCAATATGGATTTGAATTGCTGGATATGTTCGCTGGTGAGGGTGCCCTTAACTGCCGTAGCCGCCATGTTTTAGATAATTTTGGTAAAAATACTTGTTGAAGGGGAGATGTTTGCAGGATTTTGCGCTTTTACGACTAATTTTTTATAAAAACTTCAATTTTTATGACTAGATATTAGGTAAACTCTCATAACCAGTAAAATTCCTTGAATATCTTAAAAGATTCTCCGCAAACGATTGATAAACGCCAACGTGTAGATACTACATAAAAAAATCAACGAAAGGGTTAAACAATTAATTTTGCCCAACTAACTAACGATTGTTCGTATATGACTGAATCTATGACCCAGCTAAATCTTCAGCAGTTGACGGCATTGGGACTCAAACCAATGCACCATGTTCACTATCAATTAAGTCCGGAAGCATTAACCGAGCAGACCGTATTTCGTGGTCAGGGTGTGTTAAACAATACGGGCGCTCTCTGTATTGAAACCGGTGAATTTACCGGTCGTTCTCCACAGGACAAATTCATTGTAAAAGATGCTATTACAGCAGCAACCGTTCACTGGAACAATTTCAACATTGCCATCGAGGAAAAATATTTCTTCCAGTTAAGAGATAAAATGCTCAGTTACCTCAATGGCAAGGAGGATATATGGGTTCGTGATGCGTATGCATGTGCCGATCCGGTGTATAGGATGAATATCCGTGTGATCAATGAAAATCCCTGGAGCAATTTATTTGCTTACAATATGTTCCTCCGTCCAACAGAGCAGGAACTCGAAAACTTTATTCCTGAGTGGCATATTATCCAGGCTCCGGGATTCAAAGCCGATCCTGCCGTAGATGGAACACGCCAACACAATTTTGCTGTTGTTTCTTTTACACATAAAACCATTCTGATAGGTGGAACAGGTTATACGGGTGAGATGAAGAAAGGTATTTTC
>DPWF01000334.1:0-247 GCA_003526435.1 Chitinophagaceae bacterium
AACGATTCGCTGGTGGGGTGGCGATTTAATGGAAGCTGCCGGGGCTGTTCTGGTTAAACATTACCGTGACCTGGCTTTTATGGGTTTTGCTGAAGTAGTGAAAAATTTACCGACCATTTTCCGCAACATCAAATTCTGTAAGGCAGATATTATAAGCTGGCAGCCCGATGTACTGGTACTGATTGACTACCCAGGTTTTAACCTCCGCATTGCTGAATGGGCCAAACAAAAGGGCTTTAAAGTGGTA
>DPWF01000334.1:262-2595 GCA_003526435.1 Chitinophagaceae bacterium
GTGAAGAAAATGAAACTGTGTATCGACAAAATGCTTTGCATACTTCCCTTTGAAAAAGACTATTATAAAAATAAATGGAACTGGAATGTTGAGTATGTAGGTCACCCGCTCATAGAAGTAGTAGAGCGGAAAATTAAGGAAGCAGGAAACAGAGAGCAGGTAACAAGTGATCGCTTAAAAGCCACTATTGCATTGTTACCGGGTAGCCGTAAACAGGAGATTGGAAAAAAACTACCCATCATGTTGAGTGTGGCATCACATTTTCCTGACTACCAGTTTGTGGTGGCCATGGCGCCGGGACTTGATGATGATTTTTATCAACCCTTCCTCGCTACTGCTCCTAATGTAAGTAGTGTAAGTAACCAGACTTATGAACTTTTACTACGATCAACTGCTGCACTTGTAACAAGTGGTACCGCTACCCTGGAAACAGCTTTATTAAAAGTTCCGGAGATTGTATGCTACAAAGGAAGCAATATCAGTTACCAGATTGCCAAACGGCTGATCAGTATAAAATATATTTCACTGGTCAACCTCATCATGGATAAGCTGGTGGTGAAAGAATTGATACAGGATGAGCTCAATACAGAAAACCTGATTCAGGAACTACATCTTATATTAGAAGATAAAGATCACCGTCAACAAATTTTAGCTGACTATGATACATTGTGGCAGCAATTATCTAAAGGAGGTAACGCTTCTCAGTTAGCGGCTAAACATATTATTGATATAACCTACCAAGCTTAACGGATTGCTACCAGTATGCTATTGCGGTTATACACTTTCAACCGATCCAATGCATCGGTCACTTCCCGGTTCCACCTGTTTATTTTCATGACATCGCGCAGATTGGATACATCAGCGTCAAACTTATCATCCATTTTATTGCGTGCCATATTGATTGAATCGCCTAAACGTTTTACTTCCGATTCAAATCCGTCAAAATACAGGTTCCGTGTATATAATATTTGTATGAACAACCTCTTATGCAATTCCGCAATATTAAAGTGAATCTGTTCGTGTTTTAGTAAAACAGGATCCTGGGAGTGTTTGGTCCAGGATGACTTTTTCATAAAGAATGTAACAAAATCAAATCTGGCAAGTGCTCTGTGTACCGATACTTTGTATTTGATCTCAGAATGAGTGAGTGCATCAAAATGCGATCGGTAATCGGGTGCTCCTTTGTAGTCCATCCAGTGCAGGCTCCTGTCGGATTGCCAAAGCAAGGTATCTGCTACCTGCGCATTTACAGCGCAGCAAAAAAGATGACAGGATAGCATGAAAATATAAATGCCAATTTTCATACCTGAAATTTACAGAAATGAACAAACAAATAAAATTTTAACGGAACAGAGGCAGAATAACCAGTTTGAATATAATGATCAATACCGCTACCACAAACATGATCAATGAAATACGGTTCATCCCATGCATATACTTCATCCATTGGGTACGTGGCTGATCGGGATCTTTCTTTTTAAGATAGAGGTATTCTGCTAATTGTCTGAGGATGCCCATAAAAATCCATTTATACAAAAATAACAGTTATTACTCAGTTTGGTTCTGTTCCAACCATGAACCCAAATGTTCGGTAATCTGCCGGGTTTCGATAATAAACCCATCATGTCCATAGGTTGACCCTATCTCGACCAATGTAGCATTGGGTAAGTGTTCCTTCATAAAACGCTGTTCATCCAGGGGACAGAGAATATCGCTATCAATCCCAATTATTAATACCGGCTGCTGTATTTTATTTAATGCTTTTATCAGATCGCCCCCTCTCCCGCGAGCCAGGTGATGGCTGTCCATCGATTTGGTTAACAGCCAGTAAGAATAAGCATTAAACCTGTTTACCAGTTTTTCGCCCTGGTAATTAATATAGGATGAGGCCCTGAAATCATCGATCTTCTCAGGATCGGGATCGGTTTGTGCCTGTTGAAAAATACCATAGTTGCGGTATGTAAGCATACCAATGGCTCTGGCCGCTTTTAAACCCGCTGCACCGGCTTTATCATTTGCATCTTTCCAGGTGGCATCGGCTTCAATGGCCAGTCTTTGTGCTGTATGTACCGCCACCCCCCATGCACTTTCTGATGGTGATGTAGCTATTAAAAATAAACGTTGGATCACAGTTGGTTCCATCAACACCCATTCCAGTGCCTGATAACCTCCCATGCTTCCACCCATCAGCAAACTGATTTGTTCAATATTCAGGTGTTCACGAAGAAGGATATGGGCATTGACCATATCGCGAATGGTAATGTTTGGAAACGTAGCGAAATAAGGCTGTTCTGTTGCTGGATCAATACTCACCGGGCCCGTAGTGCCATAAC
>DPWF01000237.1 GCA_003526435.1 Chitinophagaceae bacterium
GTTAATCCGATTGATTTTGAAAATGCGGAAGGCAACCTGGGTATGGCCAATGCTTTACTGGAGCACCTTTCAGCCAAACTCCCCATCAGTCGTTTACAACGTGATCTTACTGATTCTACTGTTTTAAGAAATATCGGTTCTCCTGTGGCCCATATTGCCATTGCTTTTAAATCGATTGAAAAGGGATTGGGTAAACTGGTGTTGAATGAAGCAAAACTGAAAGAGGATCTAGAAAATAACTGGGCGGTGGTAGCAGAAGCCATTCAAACCATTTTGAGAAGAGAAAACTATCCAAATCCGTACGAGGCATTAAAAGACCTTACCCGTGGCAATCATAAGATTGATAAGAAAACCATGCAGACCTTTATTCAGTCGCTCAAAGTAAGTGCTGCTGTGAAAAAGGAATTAAAAGCGATTACACCTTCTAATTACACGGGTGTAAACCCTGACTTTTAACCTTCTTTCTGTGCTCCTCTTTGTCTTCAGTGGCAAATTTGTCTAAAAAGAATTGCCACTGAAGGCACAGAAAGCACAGAGAAAAACACAGAAGTTTTCTTAACTTTTCTTCATGCATATTGGAAACCACTATAAACTGAGCGAGTTTCTTTTCTGGACGAGAAGAGATATTTATCGCCTGCTGCTACTTGCCACAATACCTACTGCTTTATACCATTTTTTGGGTTGGACATGGTTGGCCATTCCCTGGGTACCCATTGCCATGATTGGTACGGCCGCAGCATTTATCATAGGTTTTAAAAATACACAAACCTATAACCGTTTATGGGAAGCGAGGCAAATATGGGGTGGCATTGTTAACAGCAGCAGGTCGTGGGGTATGCTGGTGAAGCATTTTGTAGGCAATGCTGAAGAACACAAAGCCATACATCAAGAACTGATTTACAGACATATTGCCTGGCTCACTGCATTACGTTACCAGCTCAGGGAAACACGGCCCTGGGAGAATATCAATAAAATATACAACCTCGAATACCAGAGGTTTTATTCCATTCCTGAACACCACACTCCTTTTGAAGAAGCCTTAAAGCCTTATTTGAGTGAGGGCGATTTTCAATATGTATGGGGAAAGAAAAACAGGGCCACACAGCTTATCAGTTTACAATCAGCACAACTAAAAAAACTGAAAGATGCCGGACTCATTGATCCATTAAATTATGTGGAACTGGAAAACCAACTTGTACAGTTATATGATCTGCAGGGTCGTTGTGAACGGATAAAAAACTTCCCTTATCCAAGGCAATTTGTAAGTATTAACCTGTTTTTCATACGGCTTTTTACTTTTATGGTTCCACTAGGTTTATTACAGGAATTTCATAAACTGGGTGAGTATATGATATGGCTAAATATCCCGTTTAGTGTTCTGGTCAACTGGGTTTTTAATACCATGGAAAAAATTGGCGAAGCCACCGAAAACCCATTTGAAGGCAATGCCAATGATGTACCCATCTCTACCCTCAGCAGAACCATAGAGATTGATCTGAGAGAAATGCTCGATGAAACAGCTATTCCGCAACCGCTCGCAGCTATGAACAGTATTCAGATGTAATGGAAGTTTGGTTTTTCGATCTTTGATTTTTTGATTTAGTAGAATACCCCAAATCAAAAAATCAAAGATCAANNAATTTACTCCTTCACTCCTGTTGTCACCTTTGGTGTTTCTTTGGTCCAGGAGCTGATGTCTAATTTTTTCTGGCTTGGATAAATTTCATCCAATGTATTACCATCATACATTCTTCCATTCTTAATCACGTAACGGATGCTATTGGTGTTACGGATATTCTGGAGCGGATTATTATCCATGATCACAATATCAGCCAGTTTACCTGCTTCAAGACTTCCCAGTTCTTTATCCAACCCTAATGCAGTTGCGCCAAGTATGGTAGCTGTTTTCAATGCATTCAGTGAGCTCATACCTCCGCTTGCCACACTCCACAGTTCCCAATGATAGCCCAATCCCTGTAACTGACCATGGCTACCAATACCTGCAAGACCTCCCTGCTCTACAATACTTTTGGTTCCTTTGGCATGTTTACTGAATACATGGTCTTCCGGTGTAAACCATCCACCATTACCACCTGTTCTTCTGCGTGCCTTATTACTTAGCTCTTCGTAAGGTGTAAAGCGGTTCAGTTTAGGATCGTGCACAGGGCTTTCTGTTGTATAGTAATAGTTCTCGGCCCATGGACCTCCGTATGCAACAAGTAAGGTTGGTGTGTGTGCCATTTTACTTTCAGCAATGGTTTTGGTTACATCTTTATACAATGGATGAACAGGTATTGCATGTTCCACACCAGGATAGCCATCAAGTATATGCGTCATGTTTAATTTGTAATCCAGTCCGCCTTCTGTTGTTGGCATCAGTTTTTGTTCTTTGGCTGCCATAATGATCCACTGGCGCTGCTGACGCACACCTGTGAGGTACATTTTGATGTACTGTGTTTTATAATACTTACTGTACTGCTCCAATACTTTTTTGGTTTGATCCAGGTCGCGGAGATTATACATCCAGTAACCCACTCCAGGGCCTGTACTGTATACCCTTGGACCGGGTATGGTACCGGCGTCCACCATATCACTATAAGTCAATACATCGGTTGTAGCTGTTTGTGGATCACGGGTGGTGGTTACACCATAGGCTAGGTTGGCTGCATATATCCATACAGTGTTTTTATGCAGTCCCCAGAATGGCCACATATGTGAGTGTGTATCTATAAAACCTGGTGTGATTGTTTTACCGGAACAGTCTACTACTTTGGCGCCTGCAGGTGCGGCAATTCCTTTTCCTACCTGTTTAATGCGGTTGTTGACAATCAGTATATCTCCTTTTTCAATGATTTCATCACCTTTCATGGTAATGATGCGTGCATTTTTCAACAGGATGGTTCCATTAGGCATATCCTTTTCGAAATATACTTTCACCTGTGTTTCGAAAGGATTGTATTTTTCTTTTTTCTTCAACTCGGCTTTATCGAGACTATCCTGTTTGGCTTTTGCGGGATCTGCTTTTAATGCCGCAGCAAGATCAGAAGCTTTCTTTTTGGCTAATGAATCTGCCAGTTTTTTAGCATCGGGTCCGGCTGCTGTTAATGCTTTTACACTGTC
>DPWF01000390.1:0-2712 GCA_003526435.1 Chitinophagaceae bacterium
CTACCATCTTCTTTCTGGTAGAAAACGCCTTTTTGTAAGCCTGTTTCCACCAGGTCTTTCCCTAATAAATAAGTATTGCTTTCGTAATACGTTTTGTCAAAATTGCTGCCGATACGTTCATAGGTAGCATTAAATCCTTCATATACCCAGCCATTCATGGTGCGCCACAGTTCCATTACTTCGGGTTTGCCTGCTTCCCAGTCGATCAGCATTTGCAGGGTGGCTTTCATAATCGGGGCTTCTTTCTCCGCCTGCTCTTCACTCATGCCTGCTGAAACAAGTTCCTGTATTTCTTTTTTGTAGGCATCGTTGAATTTTACATAATAATCGCCAACAAAGTGATCGCCTTTGGTTCCGGTACTGGCAGGTGTTGCACCATTGGCAAAACGTTGCCAGGCAATCATACTTTTACAGATATGTACGCCACGGTCGTTTACAATACAGGTTTTAACCACATCGTTGCCAGTCGCTTTTAATATTTCGGCAATACTCCATCCAAGGAAATTATTTCTCAGGTGTCCGAGATGCAATGGTTTNNGGAAATTATTGCGCAGGTGCCCCAGGTGCAGGGGCTTATTGGTATTGGGAGAGGAGTATTCCACCATTACTTTTTGAGAGCCGGGCTTAATAAACCCAAATTTTTCATCAGCAAAAGACTGATCCAGAAACTGTAACCAATAACTGTCGGCCACTGATAAATTCAGAAAACCCTTGATAATATTATAGCCACTGAATAATGAAGGATTGGCTTCCAGCAGCGCTTTACCCATTTCTTCACCCAGGGCATCCGGCGATTTTTTCAATTGTTTTACCAATGCAAATAATACAACGGTATAGTCGCCCTCAAATTCTGGTTTGGTAGCATTTACCAATACCTCATGGGGTTGCATATCAACCTGGTATAATGCTTTGATCGCTGCCGATGCTGCCGATTTAATCTGGTCTACAACACTCATATTCATAATGGTTACGGCCGCAAAAGTAATTAATTAAGCCCTACCTTCGCCGGGTTCATGCGAAACTTACACGAACATATCAGGGGCTTTATATTGAGCGTTGTGGATCTTTTTTATCCCGTTTTCAAAAAGATCATGCCCCTGCAAACCTACCGCTACGCAGCTTGTGGCGGATTTAATACCAGTTTGGATATCTTCCTGTTTTTCATATCCTACAATTATATTTTTCAGAAAGAAACCCTGCACCTCCCTTTTATTGCCATCAGTGCGCATATTGCAGCTTTCCTGGCGGCATTTGTAGTAACTTTTCCAACAGGTTTTTATTTAAGCCGATATGTGGTTTTTCAGGAAACATCTGTTGCCAAACGAAAACAACTCAGCAAATATTTCCTGGTGGTTTTGGGGTGCTTCTTTTTGAATTATGGATTCCTGAAACTCTTTGTTGAAGTGTTTGGATGGTATCCTACATTTTCCAAAATCATCACTACCTTCTTTGTGGTGGCATTCAGTTATTTTACCCAGAAGAATTTCACATTCAAGGCACCGGCTAACTAATTGTTGGTGATGCGCATTTGATAAACGGGTTGCCGGTTTTTATCTTTTACAGGTCTGAGGTAAAACATAAGCGTAGCAATACCCGATCTTTCTGCATGTATCACCCTGATCTCATGCCTGCCTTTTGTAAGCTCAATACTCGCCCTGTGATGCGTATATTCATCATATTCAGTGTACCTGGGGTCCCACCCGTCAATCACCAGTTTTCCATCCACATATACTTTAACGAAATCATCGGCAGTAACAGCTATATCATAGAAACCTTGCGCTGTTTCAATATTTGTAACTGCATCAGTGGCAAAAGAGTCAGCAGGTAAATTGGTACCAATGCTTCCCCACCAGGTGAAGTCAAGTTTCGGGATGCTGTCTGTATGAACAGGCACAGATTTCAACAGATTCATGAACGCCTCAGTAGCCGTTATGGGGTCAGTTGTCGCATCCCATTTAAACCAGCGTGTGGCCCATTGCTGTGTGAATGTGGATTGCTCATATTCAAATAGGGAACCACTGCTTTCTTCTTTTCCAAACATGTTGATAAAAGAAGGACCTTCATACTGCAAGCGAATATGTTTTGCCAGACTATTACCTACCGGTCGGGCAATTATTGTGGAAGGGAAACTGTCTTTTTCCTTTTCAACCAACTCAAATCCATTCAAATCTTTTACAGTCCAGGTGCCTGTTTTCCCCAGTACTTCGAAATGATACAAGCCAGTGCTGTCAATATTTTTCAGCCATAACAAAGGATATTGAAAATTGTAAGGCCCCCATTGCGTGATGCGGATATTTTCTTTTCCCTTTGGGAATAGTGGATCGGGTCTTTTGGTAACAGGTACTTTTTTGAGTCTTTCATCGGGAACATAGTCCATATCCAATGGATCATCTTCACGGGAAGTATCAATATCGCTCGTTCTTTCACCCAGTTTAAGGTTAACCGTATGTGCCATTTTCTGGTTACCGCTGAATGCAACCGTATCTGTTCCCATGATATCATAAATGGTTTCGGTTGCTGTAAACTGATTGGCCGCAATCCAGTAATTCATACTTCTGGTATCCCTTAGCTGCGCATATTTCCAGTCGGCAGGTTGCGAAGCACGCGACCATAATTTGATGGCCGTTTTATCATAGAGAAAACGGTTGATGGCAATATTGTTGTTCTGGCCATGTTCAATGGCAATGCCAATTCTGTTAAAAGCAAAATCAT
>DPWF01000390.1:2739-3308 GCA_003526435.1 Chitinophagaceae bacterium
TGTCAAAACTATAACCACCCCAGATGCCATGATCGCAGTCGCGGATCACATTCTTCATCACCAGGTTCCTGCTGAATGTTACTTCAATACCATTGGTGGGGGCATAGGAGAAATCATTGCCATAAATAAAATTGTCATTGCAGCCACCTTCACCCGTATCCATGGTATGCTGACCTGCCCAGAGGAAGAATCCATCACCACTATGGGTGGCGCTGTTATATGCAAAAACATTTTCAGTACACTGTTCAAATACCAGAAAGCCTGCACTGTCTTGCCCGCGTTTGTATTTGCCATGACTATATCCACGCACGTTCCAGTCGAGCCGGTTATGATAAAAAGTATTAAAACTGCTTCGGTACAATCCAATACCAATGCCTGAATTGAAGGAGAAATTATTGTCGTGCACAACCGCTTTTTCTGAGCGAGTCATCATTAATCCGCACTGACCACTGGTAACAGTATTATTTACAATCAGGGCATTGCTGCATTGGTTGAGATAGATGCCGGCGCCATATCTTTTCCATTCCTGGTTCTCATTTTTATGGTAGCTCATCCAATCACTGATATCT
>DPWF01000239.1:0-2375 GCA_003526435.1 Chitinophagaceae bacterium
ATGGATAAGTTGTTTCTTATATCTTCAAGCACTTTTGCCCTGCTCCTGCCTCCGGGTTTTAAAGCAACATCGATTTCTGAGTAACTGGGTGGTTCGGCATGCTCATCTAATTCAGCCCTGCCTGTTCGCCTGGACGTAAGGGCTACTTCAGGTATTTTTAAAATTTGTTGCTCAGCTATTGTACCCAGCTTATTGCTTTCTTCTAACGAAGTACCAGCCGGAGCCAATACGTTCACAGTAAAGCTGCCTTCATTAAAAGGTGGTAGAAATTCTGTACCGAAAAAGGGGATAATGCTGATAGAGGCGATGATTAATACAATAGCTACACCGGTTATTGCCTTTGGACGTTTTAACCCAAAATGAAGTAGCCTGACATCTTGTTTTTTTAGCCAGCGAACAAGAGCACTATCCGGTTCGTGCACAGCGTCAATACTGGCTTTCTCTTTTTTGCGTTTCCAAAAAGCCAGATTAATATGGTGTAAATGATTTTTCTTTTCTAATAAATAGCTACACAGTACTGGTGTAACGGTAAGTGATACCACCAGTGATGCAACAATAGAAGTGATGTATGCAATTCCAAGCGGGGCAAATATCCTTCCTTCAATTCCCTGTAAATAGAACAAGGGAATAAACACCAATACTACAATGATTGTGGCATACACGATTGAATTCCTCACTTCACTGCTGGCATCATAAATTATTTTAAGTAACGGCTTCGGTTTTTCACTGAGCCAGTTTTCTTTCAAACGGCGGTATACATTTTCTACATCCACAATTGCATCGTCCACCAGTTCTCCAATGGCAATAGCTAATCCACCCAGTGTTAATGTATTGATAGAAATATCAAAAAACTTAAATACAATGGCTGTTATAATAAGCGATAGCGGTATTGCAGTAAGCGTTATGATGGTAGTCCGGAAATTGAGAAGAAATAGGAAAAGAATAATAATTACAAGAATGAATCCATCCCGTAATGCCTCTTCTACATTAGTAAGAGAGTTTACAATGAAGCTTTTCTGTTGAAACACATCTGTATTAATGTGAATATCTTCAGGAAGCGATGCCTTGATTTCTTCAATGGCATTTAAGGCTTCATTAGTAACGTCAATAGTACTACTGCCGGGTTGCTTCTCAATACTAAGTATAACAGCAGGTTTTCCATTAAAAGAACCATCACCTCTTTTAATGGGTCCGCCAAACTTTACTTCTGCAACCTGTTTTAATAATATAGGCGAAGCATTTCTGTTGCTTACAACCGTATTGGCCAAATCATCTAATGTATTGGCACGTCCAATATTTCTTATAAGTGTTTCGGAGCCTTTATTGTCAACAAAACCACCTGTAGTATTTTGATTGGTTAACTGTAAAGCATTATCAATATCGTCAATGGCAAGATTATACTGTCTTAATTTTTCACTTGAAATCAAAACCTGGTACTGCATTCTTTCTCCACCAATCGGTATTACCTGACTTACACCTTTTACACTCATCAGTCTTCTGCGTATGGTGAAATCAGCCAGTGTTCTTAAATCAGCAGGTGAAGTAGTATCACTGGTAACGGCCACCATCATAATTTGCCCCATGATGGAACTGATAGGTCCCATCACTGGTGTAATACCCTTGGGCAGTTGAATGTTTTGTAATTTCTCGGCTGTCAATTGTCTTGCACGGTAAACATCCGTATTCCAGTCAAACTCAACAAACACCATCCCTAATCCTGGGCTCGCCACTGACCTGACCACTTCCACGCCCGGTGCACCATTTAATTGTGTTTCCACTGGCAGGTTTACCTGGCTTTCTACTTCTTCAGGAGCCATACCATTGGCTTCTAAAAATATGGTTACTCTCGGTCTGTTTAAATCGGGTAATACATCCACCGGAAGATTAACCAACGTAAATACGCCATACACCATGAGCAAAGCAGCCATTGAAACTACCAGCATCCGGTTCTTCAATGAAAAAAGAATGAGTCTGTTCAGCATAAAATAAAATCTTTAATTGCCATTATACGATCTAAGGCAGAAGCATTATAAATCATAGCAGGCAGTATGCCCGCTATGATTTGGTATCCGTTTTAATGTTGATGATCATGTCCATCTGCTGCAGGCTTATCCTTTACCATAAGGTCAAAAGAAGCCGATGCCGTTTTGCCCCCGGTTGTAAAAGTCACAATAGCCTTGTTGTACTTTTTGGCCTTGTCAAGGGTGTACATAAACCCTTCGTTTCCGCTCGGGGTTAATGTGATGGTTGAAGTTTTTCCATCTGCCATTTGTATAACAGCAGTTCCCGTTACCGCCTTATTCTTCATTGCTTTCTCATTAGCATCCAGCAAATAGGCCATTACCATACCGTCTTTTACACTTACTTCAATATGA
>DPWF01000239.1:2386-2725 GCA_003526435.1 Chitinophagaceae bacterium
TATGAAATCCCCCGGCCGACTTAACTGTCCCACCGTGTGGTGAACCATGTTTATGGTCGCCACCACTATGCTGTGCAAATGTTGTAAAAGTTGCTATCAGCAGTACTGTCATCAGAATTGTTATTTTTTTCATTGTTTGAGATTTTAGGTTAAAGAATATTACTATTGTTTGAATCAATGATCTTTATGATCCGCTTCTTTACTGTCATGACCTTCTGTTGTTTTCTTTACTTCATCTGCTGTGCCTTCATTTACATTCATTGTAAAGTCAACAGTGTGTACTTTGCCACTGCTTTTAAACTGAATCCATCCACGATAAATACCTGGTTTCTTAAATGT
>DPWF01000171.1:0-664 GCA_003526435.1 Chitinophagaceae bacterium
ATGCACGTGCCGCCAATTATGCCAAAGAAACGCTTACCGGTTGGGGCGTATCGAATGCCAGTATCGACCCGTGGGGTGAATTTGGCAAAGGCTGGGATCTTGAAAAAATGTATGTAGCCATAACCGCTCCTTACTATAAACCCATTCTTGCCTGGCCCAAAACATGGACCGCCGGAACAAAGGGTTTGAAGAATGCTGAAGTAATAGTAGTTGAAGCAAAAGATACATTAGCTATACAAGCCTACAGTGGCAAATTAAAAAACAAGATATTGATCATTGATCAGTTGAATGAGTATAAACACAGTTTTAAAGCCGATGCTGTACGTTATACAGATGAGCAACTTGCCAAAATGGCTGCGGTTACCCCTGCACCACCCAATCCGGCAGGACCCGGTGCCGGACCAGCCATCCGTGGCTCACTCAATGTGGCGGTACGTGCCCTGAATTTATTAAAAGCAATGGCCCAGAAAGAAGGTGCAATTGGAATATTTACTTCTTCTACACGCAACCATGATGGTACCATTTTCGCTCAAGGTGGTGGTGCCTACAAGGGCAGTGATCCTGAAAACTTTTTAGACATGGCACTGGGTATTGAAGATTATAATACCATTTTACGCCTCGCCAAATCGGGCACACCTGTAAAAATGGATGTAGATGTAAAAAC
>DPWF01000171.1:733-4285 GCA_003526435.1 Chitinophagaceae bacterium
AGATTTGCAGGGTTATAATGTAATTGCTGAAATACCCGGTACCGACCCCGTATTAAAAGATGAGATTGTAATGATTGGTGCCCACCTCGATTCATGGCAGTCTGGTACCGGTGCAACAGACAATGCATCAGGTTCTGCTGTAATGATGGAAGCCATGCGTATCCTGAAAACACTGGGTGTTCAGCCTAAGAGAACCATTCGTATTGGTTTATGGAGTGGTGAGGAACAGGGCTTGCTCGGTTCACGCAATTATGTAAAGAAAACTTTTGCCGACCCTGCTACCATGCAGACTTTACCTGCACACGAAAAATTCTCTGCTTACTATAATATCGATAATGGTACCGGAAAAATTCGTGGTATCTATTTACAGGGTAATGCTGAGTGTAAACCTATTTTCAGTGCATGGTTAGAACCTTTCAAAGATCTGGGTGCAACTACTGTAACCATCAGCAATACCGGTGGTACCGATCACCAGGCATTTGATGGCGTAGGATTACCAGGTTTTCAGTTTATACAGGATCCTATTGAATACGATACCCGTACCCACCACAGCAATATGGATGTGTATGATCACCTTATTGCAGATGACCTCAAACAAATTGCTACCATCGTAGCAGCTTTCACTTACAACACCGCCCAGCGCGATGCGAAGCTGCCACGTAAGCCAATGCCAAAGCCGAGGAATTAATTTGAAAATTTGGTCCGCCTCAGGCGGAGTGCTAATTTGAAAATAATATAGCATTTGATGGGCTTTTTGCATAGCAAAAAGCCCATTTTCATTTTCAAATTTTCAAATTAACTCATTTTCAAATTCTATATTTGCTCTTATGGCAAAATCTTCTGCGGACACTCCTTTAATGCAACAACACAGGGCTATCAAGCAAAAATACCCTGATGCAATTTTGCTGTTCCGCGTGGGTGATTTTTATGAGACTTTTGGAGAAGATGCCATTATTGCTTCACGTGTATTGGGTATCACATTAACCAAAAGAAACAATGGCGCTGCTTCCTCAAGTGAACTGGCCGGTTTTCCGCACCATGCATTAGATACCTACCTGCACAAACTGGTAAAAGCAGGTCACCGGGTAGCTATTTGCGACCAGTTGGAAGATCCTAAAACAGTAAAGGGTATTGTAAAAAGAGGTGTTACCGAAATGGTGACACCCGGTGTGGCTACCAACGACAAACTACTCGACCAGGGTAACAATAATTTTCTGGCCGCCATTCATTATACAGATACAATAACAGGTATTGCTTTTCTTGATATCTCCACAGGAGAATTTTTTATTGCAGAAGGTAATGATGAATATATTGACAATCTCCTGCAGGGTCTCAAACCCGCGGAAGTTATTTTCCAGCGAAACTACCAGAAAGCTTTTAAAGAAACACATGGTAACCGCTTCTACACGTACACCATGGAAAGCTGGATCTTTGATGAAGCTTTTACCACAGAAAGTTTACTCAAACATTTTCAAACCCACACATTAAAAGGGTTTGGTGTGGAACATTTATCAAAAGGACTTGTTGCTGCAGGTGCTATTTTATATTACCTTAAAGAAACGGAACATCCCAACCTGCAACACATCAGTTCCATTCAGAGAATAGAGAGAGATGATTTTTTATGGATGGATCGCTTCACCATCCGCAACCTCGAAATACTCAGTACCGGAACAGAAAACGGTAACAGCCTGTTGAAAGTAATAGATCAGACGGTGAGTCCCATGGGTGCCAGGTTATTGAGAAGATGGCTGATCTTTCCTTTAAAAGACGCTGTAAAAATCAGGGAAAGACTCAATACGGTTGAATACTTTTTATTACAGACAGAAACACGCAAGCAGCTTTTGCAGGCCATTGAACAATGTGGTGATATTGAAAGACTGGTAGGTAAAGTGCCTAACAAAAAAATAAATCCACGGGAAGTATTACAACTGGCAAGAGGTTTACAACAGGTGGCCATCATAAAGGAACTTGGCAGCACGGCTACCGACCCATTGTTATTACAGGCATCACAATCATTGAATCCCTGTCATGAACTTATTGCATCCATTACTGCGTCTTTAACAGATAACCCTCCTGTTGCTGCAAACAAAGGCGAAGTTTTCAGAGCAGGTGTACATGCCGAACTTGACCAGCTTCGCAGTATTGCAACTGGCGGAAAAGAATTCCTCATCAACATTCAGCAACGGGAGGCAGAAAGAACGGGTATATCTTCTTTGAAAATCAGTTTCAATAATGTGTTTGGCTATTATCTTGAAGTAACCAATTCACATAAAAACAAAGTACCTGCAGACTGGATACGCAAACAAACCCTGGCCAATGCAGAGCGATACATCACACCAGAATTAAAAGAATATGAAGAGAAAATTGTAGGTGCAGAAGATAAAATACTGGCCATTGAACTGGAACTATACGATCGTTTGTTACAGGATCTTCAACCCTATATTGCAGCCATCCAGCAGAATGCACAGGTACTTGCCCAGTTAGACTGTATCATTTCCTTTGCAGAAACAGCTTTACGCTATCAATATAAAAAACCGGAATTACATGAGGGGCATGTACTCGATTTAAAAGACAGCCGCCATCCTGTTATTGAAAGAAATCTTCCTCCGGGAGAAACATATATTACCAACGATATTATTTTAGACCCTTCAGCACAACAGATCATCATTCTCACAGGACCCAACATGAGTGGTAAGAGTGCCATTCTCCGACAAACCGCATTGATTACTTTGATGACACATATCGGGAGTTTTGTACCCGCAGCATCTGCAAAAGTGCCGCTTACCGATAAAATTTTTACCCGTGTGGGTGCCAGTGATAACCTCAGTGGTGGTGAATCTACTTTTATGGTGGAGATGAATGAAACCGCCAGCATCATCAATAATATTTCCACCCGAAGCCTTGTATTACTTGATGAAATAGGGCGTGGCACTTCCACCTACGATGGTATCTCCATTGCCTGGAGCATCGTAGAATACTTACACAGTTCAACGCATGCACCCAAAACTTTATTTGCCACCCATTATCACGAACTGAATGAACTGGAAGAGAAATTACCAAGGGTAAAAAACTTCCATGTCACCAATAAAGAAGTAGGCAATAAAATCATCTTCCTTCGCAAACTGGCACCTGGAGGCAGCACACATAGTTTTGGTATTCATGTGGCCAAGATGGCGGGCATGCCTCCTGAATTGATTCAAAGGGCCAATGAAATTTTAGCACAACTGGAGGAGAAGCATGTGGATGAGGGGAGTCAGGAAGTCAGCAAGTCCGAAAGTCCGAAAGAGAGGTTACAGCAGGCTGTAAAAGAAATCAGTGGTCCTAAAATGCAGCTCTCTATTTTTGATGCGCACTCCGAAACCTTCGATGATATCCGCAAGGCATTGAACGAAATAGACATCAATCGCCTCACACCTGTGGAAGCGTTGATGAAACTGAATGAGATTAAGGAAAAACTGAAATAGTCAATGGTCAATGGTCAATGGTCAATGGTCAATGGTCAATGGTCAATGGTCAATGGTCAATGGTCAATGGTCAATGGTCAATAAGAAA
>DPWF01000109.1 GCA_003526435.1 Chitinophagaceae bacterium
CATACCCAGGTTGCCTTCCGCATTTTCAAAATCAATCGGATTAACCTTATGAGGCATGGCAGAGGAACCCACTTCTCCTTTTTTGGTTTTCTGTTTGAAATAATCCATGCTGATATAAGTCCAGATATCGCGGCATACATCAATCAAAATATTATTGATGCGTTTCAATGCATCAAAATGCGCTGCAAGACTATCATAATGTTCTATCTGGGTGGTGAACTGCATTCTTTGTAACCCTAATGTGTTTTCTACAAAATCGTTGCCTAACGCCACCCAGTTCTTTTTCGGGAAAGCAATATGATGGGCATTGAAATTACCGGTGGCTCCACCAAATTTTGCAGCATAGGGTACACTGGCAAACAGTTCAACCTGGTGGTTCAGCCTTTCAACAAACACCATGATCTCTTTACCCAGGCGGGTAGGAGAAGCGGGTTGTCCATGTGTACGGGCGAGCATAGGAATATCTTTCCACTGAACGGCTAACTGGTACAAATGATTTTGCAGGTTGATCCGTGAGGGCAGGTATTCATGTTCCATACAATGTTTCCAGCTCAGTGGTATGGAGGTATTGTTGATGTCTTGAGAAGTAAGTCCGAAATGGATCCACTCTTTCAGGTGACTGATGCCTGCTTTGTCTAACTGTTCTTTCAGGAAATACTCCACTGCTTTTACATCGTGATTGGTAACAGATTCAATCTGTTTAATCTGCTGGGCATCGTCAATACTGAAACCATCCAGCACTTTTTTTAACTGTATACGAGCTTTGGGTGGTAGTTTGAAAAAGCGTTTATCGGCCAGGAAAAAGAAATATTCTATTTCAACCAGTACCCTGTACTTGATGAGCGCATATTCAGAAAAAAAGTCGTCTAAATGCTGTACCTGTTTACGGTAACGGCCATCAATGGGTGTAACAGCGGTAAGTGGTGTGAGTTCCATCTGCGTTTTTGAGGTTATTTATTGATTATTGGTTTTCTTTGCATGCAAATTTAGCTGAATTGGACAAGAGATTAAGGATTGGAGCCGTTAGTTATTTGAATACCCGTCCTATGATGTTTGGTGTTCAACGTTCAGGTTTAGTACAGAAAGTGGATATGGTGGCCGATTTTCCGGCCAATATAGCTGCTATGCTGTTGAATGATGAAATTGACATCGGACTGGTTCCTGTGGCCATTATTCCCCGCCTGCAGGAAGCACACATTATTACCAGTTATTGTATTGGAGCAGTGGGCAGGGTTGAATCGGTGGGTATCTTTAGCGAAGTACCCCTTGAACAGGTAGAAAAACTGATACTCGATTACCAGAGCAGGACATCGGTGAACCTGGCGAGGATTTTATTAAAAGAATACTGGAAGAAGGATCTGGAGATTGAACAGGCTAAAGAAGATTACAGACACCTGATTAAAGGAACCACTGCTGCTGTGGTGATTGGCGACAGGGCATTATCGCAACATAAAAAATCGGCTTACTATTATGATCTGAGTGAAGCATGGCAACAACACACCGGCTTACCCTTTGTATTTGCTGCCTGGGTAGCCAATAAACCTGTTGACGAAGATTTTGAAGATGCATTTAACCGGGCCAATGCCTATGGTATACAACATATAGATGAGGTGGTAGATGAACTTGATTTCGCAGATTATGACCTCAAAAAATACTATACACAGAATATCAGTTATACATTAGATGAAGCGAAACGAAAAGGACTGGATCTGTTTCTTCAAAAATTAGCCCAACTCTGATAACACATGACAGGTATTTCGGTGATTACCATTTGTTTCAATAACCTGGCTGATGTACAAAAAACATGTGCATCGGTAGATGCCCAAACCATGCATCCACAGGAGCATTGGATCATCAATGGGTCTACAAATACTGATATTGCCGAATGGCTCGAAAAAACGCCGCAGCCTCCTTACAGNNCTTACAGAAAATGGATCAATGAAAGAGACAAGGGAATTGCCGATGCCTTTAATAAAGGCATACAGAAAGCAGCGGGACCAGTTACACATTTACTGAACTCGGGAGATATTTATGCAGGTAAAGAAGTGTTGGCTACCATAGCTGCGTTCTTCCAGTTGCATCAACAGGTACAATGGATCAGCGGGAATATTGAATTAATACGAGGAGGAGAAAGAGTAGTGGTTGGAAAACCTTTTGAACCTTCGAAACTGTACAGGGGTATGCGTAGTGTCTTGCATCCTACCTGGTTTGTAAAAAAAGAAGTGTATGGAAGAGTGGGGGCATTTAAAGCTGAATATAAAATTGCTATGGATTATGATATGATGTGTCGTCTGGGCAATGAATCATATCAGTATGTACCCACCACCATTACCATTTTTGATGATACCGGTATCAGTTCCACGCAGTACCTGCGATCACTTGCTGAAAGTAAAAAAGTATATGAATCCTATTTTGGCCGATCGTTGAAACTCGAATTATGGCAATTAAGATTAAAGCTCCTGCATTATTTACTACAAAGTGGTTTTGGTCAATGGTTGTTCCGCCTCAAGAAAAAAATGGGGTTAGAGAATTGGTAGGTAGCTCATAGCGCTTTCTTTACAGCTTCAATTACCTGTTCCGGTGTAACTAAATCATAAGGCGTATCAATCACAAATTCATATTTGCTGCGCACCATATCATCATCAGACAATTCCTGCTGAATTTGTTTTGGATATACAGCAATAAAATGCGCAGACAATTCTTTTGGATAAGGTGCAAAGCGTTTATACTGCGATCCATTAAAGATGCCTGTTACCGGGCATCTTACAGCCGCAGCTAAATGAACGGATCCGGTATCTACAGACAATAACATGGAAGCCTGCTGTAAAACAGTAAGCATTTCTGGTAAGGAAGTTTTACCTGTAAGATCGAGAAGGGGGTATGTATACGATTTACAAAATGCATCTGTATACATCTTGTCACCTGATGCACCACACACTACAGCAGTAAATCCTTGCTGTTCGTAGAGATAAGCCGCTACTTTAATAAAGTTTTCTACCGGCCAGATTCTTGTTTTGCTTCTTGACCCCGGAAAAATAACTACATATTTTTCGGGTAATCCGTTGTAAGCAGGTAGTAAGGCCGAAGGCACACTTGTATCAACTACAGATGAGTAAATGCCTGTAACAAATTCAGTAAACATTCTGTTGCGGTAAAACTCAAACAGGGGTTTGTGTGGATGGTTAAATAGCCGGGTGTACAGACCTTTGTCGTAACCCAGTTCATAAGATTGCAGACTTTCTGTATTGGCAACCATACCAATATTTTCTTTAGCCCTGGCTGCCCTTACAATACTATCGTCATAACGTTTATCGCGAGAGAAAACAGGATTGATAACCGTGGTATAACCCTGTCTGTAAATCATCCGGAGAAAACGATAACGGTAACGGATCTCTTTTTTAAAACGAATTTTATCAATCCAGAAATGTTTGTTTACAGATGAGGCGTCGAACTGCTCAAATAAAGATTTCCAGCTCCGGTTGCCGCAAAAATGTATTTCATGATCGCGGTATTTGGGAGAAGAAGCCATTTCATTCAGAAAATTGCGCCAAAGCATATAGTCGCCGATCTCATCTACGCGAATAATCAGCAATTTACTTTTAAGCGCGTTTTGCCTTTAACCCGAACGGGCCAGCCATAATATGCAGTCGTATATAATTCCTTTGATGCGGTTTAACATGAAACTTGCTAATCCTTACAAATGTACAATCTGAATACAGATGAAGTCAGATTTTATGACTTGGCCCACGATGCTTATTTTTACCCTCATTAAATCTACTACAATGGGCTTTTTGGGTGATCTGAAGAATCGTTTCTATACCAAACTCCGCCGGACACTGAACCTGGAACAGATCGACAGCAAGCTGAACCGGGTAAATATGCTACAGGTGGAAGATTACCTGCAAACACATTTGTATAATAATCCACGTTATCAGCAGGCCGATAAACTCAACCGATATGAGTTCCAGGCATTTTCACAGGTAGGCGATGATGGTATCATCGAGGAAATATTCAAACGGATTGGTACCACCAATCAATATTTTGTGGAGTTTGGAGTTGAAAATGGCAGCGAAACCAATAGTACCTATTTATTGTACAAAGGCTGGAAAGGTTTATGGATGGATGGGAGTGAGGCCAATATTGCGACCATACATGCCACCTGCTCCAAAGCCATATCGCGTGGAGATCTGAAGGCAGTGCAGGCATTTATTACTGCTGAAAATATTGAATACCTGTTTGAAAAAGCAGGTGTCCCNNGTCCCCGCTGAGCCCGATCTTTTATCGATTGATATTGACCGAAACGATTATTACGTATGGAAAGCCATCCAACGTTATCGTCCGCGTGTGGTGATTCTTGAATACAATGCAGTGTATCGCCCGGGTTGTGAATTTGTGGTAGATTATGATGCATCTGCCATGTGGGATGGATCAAGTAATACAGGTGCCAGCCTTGAATCGTTTTGTAAATTAGCAGAAGAGAAAGGCTATAAACTGGTAGCTTGTTGTTTTGCCGGTGTAAATGCTTATTTCGTAAGAGAAGATGTAATGGGATCACATTTTACCGGTCCATTTACAGCAGCCAATCATTATGAACCACCCAGGTATCATCTGTATACCAAGCCCGGACATCCCCGTAAAATCAGTTTGTAAAAAGTTAACCTCTTGTTTTACGCATAAAAGCACTGCCGCTTTTATCAGGCATTAATATAACATGTTCACCAGTACTTTTGCAGAATTCATCAATGGCTTTCTTTGAGCCATCCCAATGGAGGCTGGAATAATCATGTAAAAGAAACAAACCGCCATTGGGCATCCTTTCGTAAAAAAACTCAAGTCCTGCTTTGGTAGGGGCATAGAGGTCGCAATCAAGACTTACAATGGCATATTGCCTGCCTGTATGTTCATGGGTAATGGTATCAGGAAAAAAACCTTTTACAAAAGAACACTGGGTAACTGCGGTACCGATTACCTGTTTTACCAATTCGATGGAAGTATTGTTGAAGTCTGTGTCTTTGGAAGCATCAATACCTTCCAGGTCTTTTTTACTGAAACCTTCATAAGTATCAAACAAAAAAACGGTTCTGTTATGCTCTTTTGCATAATGGGCCAGAATTGAAGCTGTATTACCCCTCCACACACCCAGTTCAGCAAAATCGCCCTGTATATTTTCTGACAAAACCTGCTTACAATTCAATATAAAGCTCCATAAACGTGCGGTATCGCCACCGTTGTTTCTGCGGTTATTTGAAGAAAACCTTTTTTGCAGTTCTTTGAATTCAGGGTGTGCCTGGAAAGCTGTATGCGAATCGGGTTGATAGGCCGTAAAAAATGGTCNNACCCAGGTGGAAAATATTACCCAGTATTTCCTGTGTGTGAATACGATTCAATAAACGTTGTGTTGGTGTACGTTTTTTGAAATAGCCCTTGATCTTTACCAGAAAATTTTTCAGTTCACTCATGCCTTTAACAGTTAGGGTTGTAAGCTGTTTTCCGATTCAATGAATTGTTGTGCGAGATCGCTGTCGTCTTCATGGAACAGACAAATATCGTAATAAGCAATACAACTGTTATCAGCCTGTGCATAGCGGTGCAGGTCTGCAATTACATTTTCCTGGTCAATGGGGGCACTCATGAGGTAGCGACCTTTGTTGTCAAAGAAAATAACATTGCGGTAACCTACTGCTCCTAATGTGAGCAGGGTAGATAAACCATCTTCTCCGATGGCATCCATATTGGTACGGTTGTATTCAAAATAGATGACCGGCTTTTTTTCACGGATCAGTTTGGCAGAACCACGGATGATAATGGTATCAAAACCCTCACAATCTATCTTTAATAGTTTCAACGTTCTGTTCTGCAGGTGTTCTTCTGCCAGCACTTCATCCAGTGTTTTTAAGTGAATCGTCTCCCCGTTATCATCATTGGGAATCAGGGTGGTGTTCCATCCTGATTTTTCCATCGATACTTTTTTACTTTCGATCTTTTCTCCCAGAAATGTTTTGATCAGCGTTACGTTCTTTAATGCCATGGTGTTTCTTTTCAGAAACTCAAAAGCAAAATCATCTCCTTCAATACCAATAACAGGTAATTCAATGGCTGTTTTAATAATCGCAATGGTATCGCCAACATTGGCGCCTATGTCGAGTACAGATAAGGAGGGATATTTTTGGGCTACGCAGGCAGATAAACGTCCTAACTGACTATTGGCCCCGGGATCATATTTATAGGTACTGATCTGCGGATTGTTTCCGGGCATTTCCAGTATATAATTACCAACAGTTACTTTCTTGATCCTGTTCACCTTTTTATGACTGTGAACATTCACTTTTACAATATCATACCCTATACTATTTAACAGGGATCTTATCAGTTTGCGCATAGAGATACTTTAAAAGGCCTTGTTGTCTGGCAATATTACTACCTGTTGAGGATATCTGACACAATCTTTTCAAATTGTGGCTGGTAACAAAAATCGTAGGCATCAGACCCCTCTGGTACCACATTGGGACATTGATGGTACACTTCCAGTATTCTTTTAACTTTCAATGCTTCGGCAAGAGAAAAGGGGAATGACTGGTTACCGATAAATAATTTCGATCCTGCAATGACAGATGCCAGCTCTGCAAAATTGTTAACAGGCTGGTAAACGAGATTGGGAATTTCCTGTTTCATAACCTCATATTCGTCTGGTACGCCTACAAATACAAGGTTGGGATACTGTGATAAAAAAGAATAGGAGATGCCCGGAGTATGGTAACGACTGCTGCGGGCCAATACAATTTTATCTGCAAAGTTTTTATCAGGAACTACCTGTAACCAGGGTTTACCCAGATCGGCAGTTACAGCGAATGTGAGAAAATACCAGCGTGTAATACTGTACATGCGGTAATCGAAAGGAAAAGAACGAAAAGCGGTAAGGTCGTAATGAATAGGCTCTCCATTCCATGCAGCAAAATGCTGCATACCGGGTTGCTGCTGCATTAAAGGAGCAAACATGGCAACACTTTTTTCATTCAGCATCACATTTCCATTCGGGTGTTTCATCTGTTGGGTAAAATCACGGTTGGGTTGATGCAATTCGAAATACAAATGAATTTTTCTTCCCTTTGCCAATGCTTTCATGGCAGGAATGGAATAGATGACATCACCTGCATGACCCGTATGCTTAAAATGCACAGCATCTCCTGTAATCGGAACAAGTGGTGTTAATACCTGAGGGGGATGCGTAATCCCATTCACGAAACTCTTTTCCTTTTGTCGGTGATTATAGGAAAGTTTCCAGTCGGTCCATATTTTTTTCAGGAAAGACATCAGGCCTGGTTCTGTTTGGTAACGTTCAAAACAATCACCACATTATAGTCAATTTCACAGTTACTGCTGAACAATACTTCGTAGCGGATACCGGGTACTTCATTCATTTTTTGTAACATCAGGTCATAACCCATATTGGCATGAATATGATAGGGGTTCATAGGAATACCCATTTCACGGCAGTAGACTTCATATTTGGGTTGATCAGGGAATACCAGGATGAGATTACCACCCGATTTTAAAATACGGATGAACTTACGCAATGCATCGCCGGTATCTGTAAAATCTTCTATCAGGTGACTGGTATAAACGTAATCATAAGTGTTGTCAGGAACCGGTATTTCGTTATTGATGACGTCTACGCCAATATCAACTTTATCTTTACCCGTATGTGTATATGGTTGTGGGAAATCGATACCATCGCAATTTGTTTTCATGATTTTATCGCCACCAAAACCAATATCACAACCTTTACCCACACAATAAGCGGTCACCCAGTGACGAACTTTTGATGTTTCTGAAGGTTATACAAAGCGAATACCAAACCAGCGACTTAGTGTTCCTTTAATTTTTCTTTCAAGTGTAATAGCCAGACTCATGATTAAATGTATGAATTAAATTTCCAGCTCTGGGTTTAAGTACGGAGCTGGAAATTATTTATAAATTAAATAAACCTTTTAGTGCATCGATCCTGAAACGAATCACTGGCCAGGATTTAGCCGGTTGTCCACGTAACAGGTATAAGATACCTAATAGCAAAGAAGCGCCCAGCTTGAACAGGTATTCGGCAATTTTGAGCAGGTAAGCGAGTTTGCTTTTCTGTAAAGTCCGAACACGTTCACCCCTTCCATAACCACTAGCCACCCGGTAAAGATAAGCAGGTGTAAGTTTAGCCACTTCTACAACATGATGAACGATAATATGGGGATCATAATAGACACGGTGCCCCAAAGCCTGCAAACGGAAAAAGAAATCCTTGCCCTCACCACCAATTCTTAATTCACCTTTAACACCTGGTAAAGCCGTATTAAAGCCGTTAATCTTTTCAAACAGATGTTTGGGTACAATCATATTTGATTCGAGCGGGTATTTGCCGGGTTTAAAAGCCGATACCTGGGGCGCATAATCAAAATTACCTACCATTGAAGATACATAATGGCTCATCCAGCCGGGCTCTGAAGGAATATACCTGGGTATGATTCTTCCTCCCAAACCACCAGAGTCAGGATGTGTATCAAAAAACTGAATAATGCGGCTTAAATAATCACTATTGGCGATGGCATCATCATCCATAAAGCACAGCAGTGCAGACCTGGCCAAGGCCGCCCCTGTATTACGGGCAAATGAAGCACCTTGTTCCTTTTCATTCAGATAAGTGATCTGCATGTCGGGATGTGTTTCCATATACTGTTTGCACAGTTGTTCAGTATGGTCAGCAGAATTGTTATTCGCAATAATTACTTCAAAAGATTCTTTTGAAAGTGTTTGCCGGTATAAGCTGTCCAGTGCCTCCGACAGATAGAGTGCCCTGTTGTAGGTGCAAATGATAACAGATATCTGTACAGGCTTGCTCATAAACGATTCAAAGATACGAGAGCTTTCTCTACAATAGCCGGCCAGTGATATCGCTCAAAAAATGGGGCCGGTGTATTGCCTTGCTGGTAAGGATTGAAGTTGCTCATGGCATTGGCAAACAGCTCCCAGTCGTAATCAGGAACAATTTTCATCTTAGCACCTGTTAGTTGTAATGAAATACCTCTTGCGCCTGTTTGCGTGCTGATAACAGTCTGGTGATAAGCCAATGCTTCCACCAGTTTGGTTTTTATACCCCCGCCCAGTGTAACAGGGTTGATGGAGCAATCGGTGCCTGACATAAAAATCGATATATCATCCACAAAACCTGTTACAATAAGTTCAGGTTGCTCTTTCAATACCTTTTCCCACTGTGCAGACAGGTTTTTCCCGCAAATGAAAATCCTGAACGATAAGCGGTGATTTCTCAGGCGGGGCAGCAATTCATATACAATCACATGTAAAGCGTCAATATTGGGAGTGTAATTGAGCGTACCATTAAAAAGAAACAGGGTGCAGTTGTGTGGTATTTTAAAATATTCTACCAGTCGTTTGCGTAAGGTAGGCTTTACATCAAGAATGGCACTGTCTAAAGAAACCCCATAGGTAACAACACTTGACTTTTGAGGGCCAAGTTTCCAGTTGTCTAAGGCGTAACTAAGGTCTTCCTCTGTAATAAAAAAGTTGTGATCCGCTTTACGGTGAACAAAACGCTCATAGCGGTAATAGATTTTCCAGAAAGGCCGCTGCAGATCCCTGAAACGGTACGCTTCAATATTGTGTGACCGGATCACCAGTTTTTTACCGGTAAAAAAACGTAACAG
>DPWF01000190.1:0-179 GCA_003526435.1 Chitinophagaceae bacterium
AAAGCACCAAACATCTTTAACCAGTTACAGGGTCGTGCTGCCGGTGTGGACATTGTTAGTAACAGTTCACAGATTGGTGCAGGCGGTCAAATCCGTATTCGTGGTAACCGTTCTATTACCGGTAACAACAACCCTTTGATTGTGGTTGATGGTATGGTATATGGCGGTAGTGTAAATGA
>DPWF01000190.1:249-12619 GCA_003526435.1 Chitinophagaceae bacterium
TGCTATCTACGGTTCACGTGGTGCGAATGGTGTAATCATTGTTACTACAAAACGTGGTACTTCAACACAAAAACCTGTTACTACTTATAGTGGTTTTGTCGGTATTGTTAGTGCCCTGGGAACATACAATCTTTTTAATGGTGCAGAATATGCTAAGTTTAAAGCAGATGCTGCTGCCGGTAACTCAACAGCTCCGAATGCCAGTTTATATGCACTTCGCCCGATTGAACAAGCCAACCTGGCTGCTGGTGTAAGTACAGACTGGCAGAAATTGTTGCTTACTACCGGATTGAGAACCAGTCATGATTTAAGCGTTCGTGGTGGTAATGAAAGAACCCAATACTTTTTTGGTCTGGGCTACTATAACGAAACAGGTATTATTCATGATCAGAAATTAGAGCGTTATTCATTTAATGTAAACATTGATCATAAAGTATCTGACCGTATTAAAGTAGGTTTCTCCAGTTTCAGCACTTTGTTGAGATCAGACAGGCTGGGAACAAATGCCTATGGTGCAGCTACCCGTTTGGGACCTTTATTCAAACCCTATAACGATGATGGCAGCATTAACTTTAAGCCAGCCAGCACACAGGGTGTTGATGATGCACAGATCAGTCCGCTTACTTCTATCGGTAATAATGATCTGATTAAAGCATTCCAGCGCAGGTACCAGGTTCAGCATAATTTCTATGCTGAAGTGGGTATCATCAAAGACCTGAAATTCAAATCAACATTTGGTTTTGGATGGTCTCAGTCATTCAACAGTAACTACAATGGTCCTAACACCGTATTTAACATTAATACCAATGTGGCCAACGCTGGTTTGAGTACAGCCAATTCAGAAGGATGGCAGTACACATTGAATAACTCATTAGAGTACAATAAAAACATCGGTACCAAACATAAATTACAGGTACTTGCGCTTCAGGAAGTACAGAAAAACCATTTCAGGGCTCAGCAGTTTAATGGTGTAGGTGTACCTGCTGATTTTATGCAGGATTATAACTGGCAGCAGGTAAATACAGTTACACCTCAGGGTGGAAACTTTAGTGAGTCTGCTGTAATAGGTTATATGGGTCGTGCCATCTATACTTTCGATAATAAGTATAGTATCACAGCAACTGTAAGAACAGATGGTGCTTCTGTACTGTCTCCCGGAAACCAGTGGGTAACTTATCCGGCTGTTTCTGCGGGCTGGAACATGGACCGTGAGAAATTCATGGAGAATGTAAAATTTGTAAACAGTCTGAAACTGAGAGCAGGTTATGGTATCAGCTCAAACGCAGGTATCAACCCTTATACTACACTGGGTAGTTTGGGAACCAGCTTCTATAACTATGGTCAGGGAACAGCCGTTGGTATCAATTATGTAAATGGTTATACCATTAATACAAGTCCCAACCCTAACCTTACCTGGGAAAAAACAGCAGGTCTGAATATTGGTGTTGATTTTTCTTTATTCAAAAACCGTCTTTCCGGTACCATTGAATACTACAGCACTAAAACAACAGATATCCTTTTACAACGTCAATTACCACGTAGTAATGGTACCAACTCTATCCTCACCAACGTAGGTGCTACATCATCTTATGGTATGGAGTTTACACTGAGCAGTGTGAATGTGAAAAGTAAGCGTGGTTTCACCTGGACTACTGATCTGAACATGTTCTTTAACAGAGAGCGTATTGATGCATTACAGAATAATCTTTCACAGGATTTAGGTAATGGTTGGTTTGTAGGTGAGCCTGTAACAACCATCTTCGATTATAAAAAATTAGGTATCTGGCAAACCAGTGAAGCTACACAGGCTGCAGTATATGGTGCTAAACCAGGTGATATTAAAATTGAAGATCGCAACAAAGACAATGCTATTACAGCAGCAGACAGAAGCATCATTGGTAATTTCCAGCCAACATTGGTAGCTGGTTTAACCAATCGCTTCGAGTATAAAAACTTCGATCTGAATATCGTAATGTTTGGTCGTTTTGGTCAGACAGTAGTAGCCGGTTATCTGGCAGCAGATGGCGGCGGAAATGGTTATCCATTCTTTATGAACAGCCGTGTAAACCAACATAAAGTAAACTACTGGACTCCAACCAATCCAAGTAATGATTTCCCTGAGCCTGATGCTGGTGTAGATGGTCTTCCGTTTACTTCAACGCTTACGTACAGAGATGGTTCTTTTATTAAGATCAGAACGATTGATCTGGGGTACACATTCTCAGCAAAATTCCTGGGTAAAACAGGTATCAATTCACTGAGAGCGTATGTGTCTGCACAGAATCCTTTCATCTTATGGGCACCACTTGTAAGAGATGGATTAGGTCTTGACCCTGAAGGAAATCAGGTTGAAACGCCTGTAGTTGGAACACAGGGTGGCGGTGCCACATCTGTAGCACAACGTGCAGTTACAGTGGGTATGGGTGTTCCTCCAACACGTCAGATCATTTTTGGAATTAATGTGAGATTTTAATTATTAAAACCTATTTCAATGAGACATAAAATTTTAAAATACAGCCTTTTCCTTGGCATCATACTTTTTACAGCCAGTGGTTGTAAAAAGTTACTGGAGGAGCAGCCCCGAACAGGTTTTACGCCTTCATTTTTCACCACAAATGATGGTATTCAGGGTGCGATATCTGGTATTTATTCCAGCTTCAGAGGACAGTGGGCCACTCAGATATGGACCCAGTTATTCAACAGCGGTACAGATGAAAGCCTCCGTGGTGGTTCTGTAGATAACGGAGCAGTACACTGGTTTGTGTATAATAACCCGGTCATCAGAAGTAACACCAATAACTATGAAGGTTTCTGGAACACATTGTTTATTGATATCAATACAGCAAATGGTGTACTGGAGTATGGTGTGAATGCCAATATTCCTGCAGCAACCAAAACGCAGTTATTGGCACAGGCAAAATTCCTGCGTGGTTTCTGTTATTTCTATCTGGTAACTACATTCGGACAAGTGCCTTTGCACACCACCTTTAGTTCAACAGCATCTGCTGCCGATGCACCAGCACCTTTGGCTGATTTGTACGCGCAAATCATCAAAGATTTTACAGAAGCAGCAGCCGACTTGCCGAATGTACCGGCAGCCGGAACCGGTAAACCTGCCACCAAATCAACGGCTTTATTCCTCCTGGCAAAAACCTATCTCTGGAGAGGTTGGTCAACTGCCGCACAGGCAACCGATAACCAGCAGGCGTATACTATTGCAAAAGGTATTATTGATAATAAAGGAACATACGGTTTAGACCTTACACCTTATTTTGGTAATGCCTTCAGAGAAGGTAATGAATATGGTCCGGAAGTAATGATGGTAATTGATCATACCAAAGACCTTAAGTTTGGTCAGAACTCTGCTGTAGGTGCAGGTGCAACTAATCCTCCTGAGAACAAAGCTAATTTCTTCTGGAAGCCTAACTATCCAACGATACCTGCCAACTGGCCAACCAACTCAGGAGCCAATGTAACCGTGCGCGATACCAGAAATGGTCGTCCATTCGTTCGTCTCAGACCCAATACAAAATATGTAATGGATGTGGCGTTTGCGAACAGGGCAACTGACTCCCGCTATGATGGAACTTTCCAGACTGTATGGTTATCGAACAGCACTGCAGAATCTGCAACAGGTACAACAGGTGCTACTACTCCAAGAGGAACACTCATTAATGGTGTGGATACAGCCATCTGGATGGCCGACAGAGTTGTTACTTCAGCAGAAAGAGCAAGATTCAAGGGCATTATTTTTGAACCTGATCATTTGCCAACAGCTACGGTTAAATACACAGCCGCTTATTTCCCAAGTGTCCGCAAATTTGATGACTCTACCAGAGGTCATATGAATGATTATTCAGACAGACCTTATATACTTTTCCGCTTTGCAGAAGTTTATCTGATTGCAGCAGAAGCAGCAATCAGAGGTGGCGCAACAGCGCAGGATGCAGCCAATATGATTAATGTACTCAGAACAAGAGCCGCATTGAAAATCGGGCAAACACCTGCTGAATATGCAGCCGCAGTAGTAGCACAACAAATTACCGCCGCACAGGTTACGATCGACTTCATTCTGGATGAGAGAACCCGCGAACTGTATGCAGAAGACTGTCGCTGGTGGGATCTGGCACGAACCAAGAAACTGGTTGAAAGGGTACAACTGCACAATGCTGAAGCGGCTGCAGGTGTTCAGCCTTTCAATATGCTAAGACCGATTCCGCAATCGCAGATCGATCTGGTGACGGAAGGACCTAAATATCCGCAGAACCCTGGGTATTAAGATTTTCATATGTAAGCAAAAATTGAAAACCGGTGTGATGCGAATCCCCGGTTTTCTTTTTAATAAAACAGCTAGACAACATATGATGACGCTCTACGGACTATTGTTTGTTGAAGAATGAATTAGTATCTTTTATCAGGATATAGTCGGTATTACATGAAAACCTAGTTTGACTATTACACGGAACTCAATATGAAACACGCTTTCAAAATTTTATTTTTTTTCCTGTTTTCATTAAGCTGTAATACTGATCAGCAGGATTTGGATGAGCCTAAAGGAGAAAATAACCTGGCTTATAAATGGGGACGCATTGCTTTGGAAGCAACAGCAAACGATACAGAAAAATTCAGACCACGCCCCACTGTAACAGCCAGAATGCTGGCACTTGTGCAAACAGCCATTTTTGATGCATGGTCACGATATGACAATACTGCTGTTCCTGTTTACCTGCAAGATGTTGAACGTGTTCCTGAAAAGGAAAGAACATTGCAGAACAAAGAAAAAGCCATCAGTTATGCAGCATACCGAACAATGCTCACTTATTTTTTTTCCGATTCACTGATGCTGACAACTAAAATGAAAGAACTGGGTTTCGATCCCGAAAACAAATCTCTCGACCCTACTACTCCCGAAGGCATTGGCAACCTTGCTGCCAGAACAATTATTGAAGCAAGACTGAATGATGGCTCTAATCAGTCGGGAACAATGAGTGGTTCAAATGGTAAAACATATGCAGACTATACAGGTTATCTGCCTGTAAACAGTGCCGATACTTTACGTGATATCAAACGCTGGCAACCCAAATATTTTGCAGATGGTAAAGGTGGGAAATTTGCCCCCGCCTGTTTAACGCCACACTGGGGTAATGTAAAACCATTATTACTCGATTCGGGTAGCCAGTTCAGAAGTCCTGCACCACCTGCACTAGGTTCTGCTCAACTCGAAAAAGAAATAAAAGAAGTGGTAGAACTGCAAGCCGCTTTAACAGACAGCCAGAAAGCACTGGTAGAATTTATGCGCGACGGACCAAAATCGGTTCAGCAGGCCGGACACTGGCTCATGTTTGCACAGAATGTTTCGGTAAGAGATAAACACACACTCGACCAGGATGTAAAAATGTATTTCGCAGTAGAAGCCGCTGCCATGGACGGCTTTATTGCCTGTTGGGATACCAAAATGGTATTTGATTTTGCACGACCTTATACCTTGGTACACTACTACTATAAAGACAAAAAAATAAAAGGATGGGGTGGTCCCGGAAAAGGAATGGTTGAAATGCTTGGACAGGAATGGAGACCCTATTCTCCTGAAACATTTTTGTGTCCGCCATTCCCCAGTTATGTATCCGGTCATAGTACCATCAGTGCTGCCTGTGCCGAAATATTGCGTTTGTTTACGGGTAGCGATACATTTGGAATTGATGTAAAACGAATAGCGGGAGAAATGACAGAACCTGATCATGTTGGTGCCGAAGTAACACTTCGTTTCCCCACTTTTACTGCAACAGCAGAAATGGCGGGTATATCAAGAGTGCTGGGAGGTTATCATATTCAATGTGAGAATATTGAAGGACTAAAACTGGGAAGAAATGTAGCGGGAGCTGTCTGGAAAAAATACCTGTATCACACAAGCGGAAAATCTGAGTAGTAAAAATAAATGTATGTCAAAAAGAATTGCATTTGCCCTTTCATTTACAGGCATGTACCTGTTGTTATTGGTTGTTATACCAGGTTGTAAAAATAGTGGCACAAAAACAGAAGATCCGGTATTTAAAAAGCTGGCATCATCAGAAACCGGGGTCAGTTTCTCCAATAGGGTAGATGAAAATTACCAGAAAAATTATTTCGACACATTCGCCTACGTGTACAATGGTGCAGGTGTTGCCACCGGTGATTTTAATAATGATGGCCTGATGGATATTTATTTCACAGGTAATGAAGTAGCCAATAAACTTTATCTCAATAAAGGAGGAATGAAGTTTTCCGATATCAGCCAGTCAGCAGGTGTAGAAGGAACCGCAGGTTGGGATAATGGCGTTACACTGGTAGATATTAACAACGACGGCTGGCTTGATATATATATATGTAAAGGAGGTACCACAAAAGAAACCGAAGCTGAAAGAAGAAATCTTTTATACATCAACCAGGGAAACCTCACATTTAAAGAAGAAGCAAAACAATATGGGTTAGATGATGCAGGTTATTCAATTCATGCCGCTTTCTTTGATATGGATAATGATAATGACCTGGATATGTACCTTACCAATCGTCCGCAAGACTTCTATTTAGGACTTTCTCAAATGGTTGCCGGTAAAAGAAATCCGCCGGATTATGCAAGGGATAAATTATACAGAAACGATAATGGAAAATTTACAGAAATAGGCAAACAGGCGGGCATTACACAAAATTTTGGTTATGCACTTTCTGTGGTAACAGCCGATCTGAACAATGACGGTTACACAGACATATTTGTATCGAATGATTATGCCGATAATGACTATATCTACATCAACCAGAAAAACGGAACGTTTAAAGATGAAGTAAAAACAATGACCAATCACCTGTCATTGTTCTCCATGGGTGCGGATATTGCCGATATCAATAACGACGGACTTGAAGACATACTGGTAATGGAAATGTTACCTGAAAATTATAAGCGTTCAAAAGTATCAATGCCACGGATGGATGTAGAAGGTTTCTGGGCCATTGTAGACAGTGGTTTTCACAAACAGTACATGCATAATGCCCTACACCTGAATCACGGCAACGGATTTTTTAGTGATGTGTCGCAAATGGCAGGTATTTCAAAAACAGAGTGGAGCTGGTCAACTCTTGCAGCCGATTTCGACAACGATGGTAACCGCGACATTTTTGTGGCCAATGGTTACAGAAGAGATCTTTTCGATGGCGATATACAGCAGAAGCAAGACATGTATATTCAGGCGAACGCGCATAAATACAGCTCGTCTGCTGAAATGTTTGAGAAAGGATTTAAGGAATATATGGACATCTATAGTCCGATAAAAGCAAGAAATTACCTGTTTAAAAATAAGGGGGATCTGCAATTTGAAAATGTAGCAGAAGCCTGGGGTTTTAAAGACAGTACATTCTCCAATGGAGCAGCCGTAGCCGACTTTGATAATGATGGTGATCTTGACCTGGTCATTAATAACCTCGATGGTGAATCGGATCTGTATGAAAATGTAGTGAACAATAAAAACAACTATCTCCGCATAAAACTCGAAGGGCCTGAAAAAAATGTAGATGGAATTGGTGCAAAACTGGCTATTTATTACGATGGAAAAATGCAACAGTTCTTTCAGCAGAAACTGGTGAGAGGATACCTTTCCACCAACGAGCCATCGGTACATTTCGGATTGGGTAAAACCGCCAAAGCAGACAGCATAGTAGTACTATGGCCCGATGGTAAATCGAATACCATTAAAAATGTAACAGCCAACCAGGTACTGAAAGTAAATTATAAAGAAGCAGTAGCAGGTATAAATCATAATGCCGTTTACGATCCACTGTTTGCAGAAACCACCGATCAGTTACTGACTGTTCCATTTCTTCATAAAGAAAATAAGTATGATGAATATGTTGACCAGGTATTGCTTCCACATGAATTCAGCCGCAGTGGTCCCTTTGTAACAACTGCCGATATAAATGGCGATGGTCTTGATGACTTTTATGTGGGTGGTGCAAAAGACCAGTCCGGGGTTTTATATGTACAGGAGAATGGGAAGTTTGTAGCCAGACCCATTCCTGCATTTGAAGCAGATAAAAAATATGAAGACATGGGAGCTGTTTTCTTTGATGCAGATAAAGATGGTGATGCTGATCTATATGTGGTAAGCGGCGGCAGTGAATTCAATGAAGGATCACCCATGTACCAGGACAGGTTGTACCTGAACGATGGGAAAGGAAATTTTTCAAAAGCAAACCAGGCGATTCCTGTAACAGCCAGCAGCGGATCCTGTATAGCCGTATTTGATATGGATGCCGATGGTGATCTTGATATTTTCAGGGGTGGCGAAGTGTTGCCACATAAATATCCGCAGGCGCCACAGAGCTATTTACTGGTAAATGAAAAAGGAACATTTGTGGATCGAACCAGCGATATGGCACCGGAACTCAGCAGGGTGGGTATGGTTAAAACAGCCATATGGACCGATCTGAATGCAGACAAAAGCCCCGAACTGGTACTCGCCGGAGAGTGGATGCCGGTAAAAGTGTTTGAATACAAAAAAGGAAAACTGAAAGACCAGTCATCGGCTTATGGCTTACAGCAAACCGAAGGCTGGTGGAGTAAACTGGTAGCCGACGATATTGATGGTGATGGTGATATAGATTTACTGGCAGGTAACCTCGGAGAGAACTATAAGTTTAAAGCATCGGTACAAAAACCATTCGAGGTCTGGGCAAAAGATTTTGACGGCAATGGTACCAATGATATTTTTCTGGCACGTCATCTAAGCGATAATACCATTGTACCCATACGTGGTCGTGAATGTACCTCACAGCAATGTCCGATGATTGCTCAAAAATTTCCTACCTATTTGTCATTTGCAGAAAGTGATCTGATGGGTATACTGGGGGAAGAAGAAATGAAAACAGCCCTGCATCATAAAGTACACCTGTTTTCAACGGTAGTCTTTGTAAACGAAAAAGGCAAATTCACGGCCAAGCGCTTACCCATGGAGGCACAGCTATCAACAGTAAACGGTTTAATTGTAAAAGATTTTGATGGAGATGGAAAGAAAGACATACTGCTCGCCGGAAATAAATTTGATGTGGAAGTAGAAACCACACCTGCAGATGCTTCACCAGGCCTGTTTATGAAAGGATTGGGTGGTATGAATTTCAAGGCACACAGGCCACTGGAGAGCGGTTTTTTTGCACCATATAATGTAAAAGATATTCAACCGGTTAAACTAGCCAATGGTACAGGCATATTGGTAACTGCCAATAACGACCGGTTAAGAATTTTTTCAAAAAGGAGATAGGCGCATGATTAAAAGGGTTGAGAAATGGAAAACGCTGCTGGGTAGCAGTATAATGGCCCTGTTTATTTTGTCGGCTTGTTCTGGCCTGACAGGTAAAAAAAACAGACTTCAGTATGCGTCAAGTCCATACCTGCAGCAGCATGCCGATAACCCTGTAGACTGGTATGAATGGGGTGATGAAGCACTGAATAAAGCCAAAAAAGAAAACAAACCCCTGCTCATCAGTATTGGCTATGCCTCCTGTCACTGGTGCCATGAAATGGAAAAAGAATCATTCATGGATACGGCAGTAGCGAGGATCATGAATGAAAAATTTGTCTGTATAAAAATTGATCGTGAAGAAAGACCCGATATCGACAATATTTATATGAATGCCCTGCAATTGATTTCGGGAAATGCAGGCTGGCCCTTAAATGCATTTGCCTTACCAGATGGCAAACCATTTTTCGCAGGCACTTACTATACCAATAAGAATTGGAAAAGTTTGTTACAAAGTATCAGCAAGGCATACACGACGCAACATAGTCTGGTAGTAACACAAGCCAATGCATTGGTAAATGGTATGAACAGTGATGAGTTGAAATTAATTGTTCCGGCAGCTTCAGCCAGTAAACCTGTTATGCAGGAATACAAAATACTCTACGATAGTGTGTATAAAAAAATTGACCTGCATAACGGTGGGCTGAAGGGAACACAAAAATTTCCAACACCTGCGCTGACCGAATTTTTGCTGCAACATTATTATCTCACAGGCGACACAACAGCATTAAAAGCAGCTACCACTAACCTGAACAAAATGGCTTTGGGTGGTATTTACGATCATATAGGTGGTGGTTTCGCACGGTATACAACAGACAGCCTGTGGCGTGTACCTCATTTTGAAAAGATGCTGTACGATAATGGTCAACTCATCAGCCTATATGCACACGCTTATCAGCTAACTAAAAATGAATTGTATAAAGAAGTAATAACTGAAACGATCGGCTTTATAGAAAAATCGATGCACGCACAGGGTGGAGGTTATTACAGTTCCTTGAATGCAGACACCGAAGCAGGAGAAGGGGAATACTATTTATGGAAGAAAAAAGACTGGATTGCAGTGCTGGGTAACGATCCTTTAATAACAGATTATTTCAATGTAACAGAAAAAGGAAACTGGAAGAATGGCAACAATATTCTGTATGCTGTATATGCCCCCGCCACCTATGCAATGGCGAGAAAAATAAGGGTTGAAGAATTGAAGCAGCAACTGGCCCGGGCGAAAGCCAAATTATTGATCGAAAGAAATAAACGCAAAAAACCGGCAGTAGATACCAAGATCATTGCTGCATGGAATGGCATATTGATAAAAGGATATGCAGATGCTTATGCTGCAACCGGAACAGAAGAATACCTGCAGAAAGCAAAAGCCTGCGCCTCTTTTATAGAACAGAACCTGTTGATGAACGACGGATCAATAAAACGTGTATTCAAAGACGGCAAGGCAACGGTTGAAGGATTTCTTGACGACTATGCCTGGACAGCTTCCGCTTTTATAAGATTATATGAAGTAAGTTTCGATCAGCATTGGATGGATCTGGCTCAAAAGATTGCAGCCTATGTAACAAAACATTTTTCCCATACAGAAACAAACCTGTTTTATTATACAAAGTCCGGAACACCGCATCTCATCATGAAAAAAACGGCGGTAACAGATGATGATCTTCCGTCGGCCAATGCAGTCATGGCTAAAGTGCTGTATAATATCGGAACAGCATATCACGACACAGCATATACCAGCCGGGCTCATAAAATGCTGGCAACTGTAACACCACGTATAAAAAAATTTACAGATTATCATATTCAGTGGGCCGCTTTAACGGGATTACTGGCAGCTAAAAACTATGAAGTAGTGGTGATGGGGAAGGATGCGCTTCAAGCCAACCAGTTATTACTGGAATATTATCTGCCAACCAGCCTGATACTCGGTAGCACCGAAAAAGAAACCCTTCCACTGATGGAGCAAAAGTATGTAGCAGGTAAAACAATGATATACGTATGTACCAATCAGTTATGTAAAAGACCGGAAGAAGAAGTACCCAGAGCGATAGACCAGATAAAGCCATAAACAAAACGATTCATGCAAATAAGGCACGCATATTTTCTTTCTTTCAAACGGCAACTCTTTACAGGATGGCTGGTTGTAAGCAGGTGTCTGTATGCATGGCTGTTGATGCATATCGGTATCTGCGTTTCAGCGCAACAGGTTTTCCCTTTATACAAAAGCGAAATTCCCGGAGCCAGACCAACTCAATAGCAGGAAATAAAATCGTAGGGTATGTTTCGTTCAGTTACACAACCTGCACTTGAACTTTTTCAACCAGATAAAAATAAAGCAAACGGAACTGCCATTATTATATGTCCGGGAGGAGGCTATAGTGTAATTGTGTACGATGGTGAAGGTGTTAACACGGCAAAACAATTCACAGAAAAAGGGCTAACGGTTTTTGTTTTAAAGTACCGTCTCCCCGATGACTCAATTATGCAGGATAAAACAATTGGTCCGCTCCAGGATATACAGCAGGCGATAAAACTGGTACGGGAGAACGCTGCAAAATGGGGAATAGATCCATCTAAAATAGGTATTGCAGGCTTTTCGGCCGGAGGACATCTGGCATCAACCGCAGCAACACATTATAACAACTCAGTAATAAACAACCCGGAGAACACCAGTCTACGTCCCGATTTTCAGATACTCGTATATCCTGTGATCAGTATGCAGGAAGGTCTTACACATAAAGACTCAAGAAAAAAATTATTGGGCGACAGTCCATCAAAACAAACAGTTGATTATTTCTCCAATGAATTGATGGTAACGGAGAAAACAGCACCAGCATATATAACACATGCTTCAGATGATAAAGTGGTGACCGTAAATAACAGTATCAGGTATTATGAAGCGTTACAGTCGAAGAAAGTACCGGTAGAAATGCATCTCTACCAAAAGGGAGATCATGGATTTATATTCAGGATGAAAGAATGGACAGAACCTTTATTCACCTGGATGAAAGCCAACAGATGGATCAACTGATAACTGGTATACACAT
>DPWF01000190.1:12646-17096 GCA_003526435.1 Chitinophagaceae bacterium
TCGTAAAACCTTCACTCCTTAAACCACTACCATGAAACAACTATGTATTGGATTATGCTTACTCATTCATATAACAGGCATTTCGCAGGGTGTTATTAAACCGGCAACGGCAGGTTTTGATGTGGTGAGGGAAAATATAAAACATGGAAATATCGATACAATTGTTTATCCATCATCAACTGTAGGTAACGACAGGAAGGCATTGGTGTACACACCGCCCGGTTATGCAAAGAATAAAAGCTATCCTGTATTATACCTGCTGCATGGAATTGGTGGCGATGAAAAAGAGTGGTTCAATGGTGGTAAACCACATGTAATACTCGATAACCTGTATGCAGACGGAAAAATTGAACCGATGATCGTTGTGCTCCCGAATGGCCGGGCAATGAAAGATGACCGTGCTACAGGAAATATCATGGCGCCAGATAAGGTACAGGCTTTTGCTACTTTTGGAAAAGATTTACTTGTTGATTTAATTCCTTTTGTCGAAAAAAACTATTCAACATTTACTGACAGAGAACATCGTGCCATTGCAGGGTTATCAATGGGTGGTGGGCAGTCTTTGAATTTCGGTTTGGGTAATCTCGAAAAATTTGCGTGGATAGGTGGATTTTCTTCTGCCCCCAATACCAAGACGCCACAGGAACTGATACCGGATACAGAAGCCGCCGGAAAGAAAATTAAATTGCTGTATATGTCTTGCGGTGCAAGCGACCGGCTGATTACATTCAGCAAGCGGCTGCACGATTACATGAATCAGCATAACCTGCCACATATCTACTTTATTGAACCAGGGGTACATGATTTTAAGGTCTGGAAGAATGGTTTGTATATGTTCTCTCAATTATTATTCAAACCGGTAGATACATCGGCCTTCTCAAAATATCCTGTAGCGGGTGCACCGGCAGCGAGTAATGTAAGAAATGCGGCCTATCCGCAAATATTACCCGACAACCGGGTCATCTTCAGCTTAAAAGCACCAGATGCCAAAAAAGTACAGGCCGATCTGGGCAAGAAATATGATATGGTAAAAGATGAAGAAGGTAACTGGCGCATAACAACCGATTCCATCGGAGAAGGCTTTCATTATTATTCTCTGATCATTGATGGTGTACCGGTTGTTGATCCGGGAAGTCAGACCTTCTATGGAATGGGTCGTATGGCTAGTGGTATCGAAATACCATTTGCCGGTGGTGATTATTATGCGTTGCGTGATGTACCACATGGTGATATCCGGATTAAAAAATATTTCTCCCGTGTTACCAATTCATGGCGGCAGATGTATGTATATGCACCTCCCGGTTATGATGAGAACCAAGCTGAAAAATATCCGGTACTCTATATTTTACACGGTGGCGGTGAAGACCAGACAGGATGGGCCACACAGGGTAAAACCGATTTGATAATCGATAATCTTATTGCAGCTAAAAAAGCAAAGCCCATGTTGGTGGTAATGATGGATGGCAACCTGAGCAATGGTGGTATTGCTGGCTTTGGTGAACAGGCATTGAAAAATTTTGAAAACGAACTCAAACAGTCTGTTATGCCCTTCGTTGAAAAAAATTACCGCGTGTTTACTACACCCGATCAAAGAGCCTTAGCAGGATTATCGATGGGTGGACTGCAAACTTTATATGCAGGTGTTCGCAACCATACCATGTTTTCTTATCTCGGTGTTTTCAGTTCGGGTTGGTGGGGTAATCAGCCGGCATTAGCAAATCCGCAATACGAGTTTATGAAAGAGAATGCGGCAGCCATCAATAATAATGTCAAATCTTTCTGGATTGCTATGGGCGGAAAAGAAGATATCGCCTACAATAACTGTAAGTTGATGATGAGCAAATTTGATGAGATGGGTATTAAATACACGTATAGTGAATATCCGGGTGGTCATACCTGGCCGGTATGGCGGAATAATCTCTTCAATTTTGCGCAGCTACTGTTTAAATAATTGAAACGGGTATTTTTTTGTACTCTAAAATAAACGTCATGAATACACTTATATTACTTTTTAAGACAGTAAATAGACTGTCGGAAAAGTTTTATGGAGAGCGTAAATATGTCATGATGCTGTTATGGCTGTTCATAGCCCCATCTCTTTTTTCACAGGGACAGGCTTTAAAACTATGGTACAACCAACCATCCGGACCAATATGGGAGAATGCATTGCCCATCGGTAATGGCAGATTGGGAGCCATGGTATATGGTAATGTAAGCAAAGAAACCATTCAGTTGAATGAACACACATTGTGGAGTGGAAGCCCGAACAGAAATGATAACCTGCTGGCATTAGATTCATTGGCGGTTCTGCGACAGCTCATTTTTGATGGAAAATATAAGGAAGCAGAAAGGCTTGCTAATAAAACCATCATTACGAAACAATCACATGGACAGATGTTTCAGCCGTTGGGTGAGTTGCATCTAGTATTCAAAGACCAGGAAAACTATACCAATTATTATCGTGAACTGGATATTGAAAAGGCATTGGCAAAAACAACTTATCAGGTAAATGGTGTACAATACCAGCGGGAAGCCATGGCTTCTTTTCCGGATCGTGTGATTGTACTGCGTTTAACGGCCAGTAAAAAAGCGAGTATTTCATTTACTGCTTTTTTCAGCACCCAGCAACCGAAAGCAATCATCGCTGCAACAAGTAACCGGGAACTCACCATTGCGGGTACAACCATGGATCATGAAACGGTCAAGGGTTTACTCAAGTATAAAGGAATGGTTCGAATTAAAGCAGAAGGAGGGGCGATTCAAAAAACTGATACTTCTCTAACCATTAGCCATGCAGATGCAGCTACTATTTATATTTCTATTGCTACAGGGTTTAATAACTATCAGGATATAAGTGGCGATGAAAATAAACGCGCTGCAGATGATCTCACCAGAGCCTTTGTAAAACCCTACAAAGTTTTACGGGCAAAACATATTCAGTACTACCAGCAATTTTTTAACCGCGTACAATTAGACCTGGGAAATACGGAAGCAGGTAATTTACCTACAGATGAGCGATTAAAAAACTTCAGCAAAGTAAATGATCCGCAACTGGTAGCACTCTATTATCAATACGGACGCTACCTGCTCATCAGTTCATCGCAACCTGGCGGAGAACCTGCCAATCTGCAGGGTATCTGGAATAATAAAATCAGACCACCGTGGGACAGTAAATACACCATCAATATCAATGCTGAGATGAATTACTGGCCTGCAGAAAAAACCAATCTGTCCGAACTGCATGAACCTTTTTTACGAATGGTGAAAGAGTTGTCAGCAACAGGTAAACAGACTGCTAAGGAAATGTATGGTGCAAGAGGTTGGGTAGCGCACCACAATACAGATATATGGCGAACCAATGGAGCAGTAGATGGCGCTTTATGGGGTGTTTGGAGTGCAGCCGCCGGATGGATGAGTCAGCATTTATGGGAACATTATCTCTATAATGGTGATAAAAAATTTCTGGCATCAGTCTATCAGGTATTAAAATCTGCAGCCACTTTTTATGTGGATTTTTTAATACCACATCCTGTAAAAAAATGGCTGGTTATCAATCCCGATATGTCTCCTGAAAATGCACCGAAGGGTCATCAGGGCGCATCAATTGATGCAGGAACAACCATGACCAATCAGATTGTATTCGATATTTTCAATACAACCATCCGGGCCGCGGCTATATTAAGAACAGATAAAGCTTTTGCCGATACACTTGCCGCATTACGTAAACGTTTGCCACCGATGCAGATTGGTAAACATGGACAGTTACAGGAATGGCTCGATGATCTGGATGATCCGAATGACAAACACCGGCACATTTCTCATTTATATGGTTTGTTTCCATCGAATCAGATATCACCATATCGTACTCCGGAACTATACAGCGCAGCGAAAAATACTTTATTACAAAGGGGAGACATCTCTACGGGCTGGAGCATGGGATGGAAGGTAAACTGGTGGGCACGAATGCTGGATGGTAATCATGCCTATAAATTGATACAAAACCAGCTAACGCCGGTGGGTACAGGCGAAGGAGGAACCTATAATAATCTTTTTGATGCACATCCACCTTTTCAGATCGATGGCAATTTCGGGTGTACTTCAGGCATCACTGAAATGCTGATGCAAAGTGCAGATGGTGCTGTTCACCTTCTGCCGGCAATGCCGGATGTCTGGAAAGCAAAAGGAAGCATTAAAGGATTAAAGGCTATCGGTGGTTTTGAGATTGTAAAAATAGAATGGAAAGCTGGGAAGCTGGTGAACCTTGTGATCAGATCAACGCTGGGAGGAAATCTTCGTATTAGGGTTCCCAATGAAATGCAAACAGGAAAAGGAGGTGTATTAAAAAAAGCAAAAGGAGAAAACAGTCATCCATTGTATGAAACAAACAGCATTATACAACCTCTTATTGCTTCGGGAGCAACAATTACCCAGCCAGATTTGAAACCAACAT
>DPWF01000184.1 GCA_003526435.1 Chitinophagaceae bacterium
TCAATAAAGAGTTCATTGCTGAAAGGAATATCACGGTTACCGGCATTGGCATCTTCCGGGTTATTCTCACTACTCAACATTTCTGTTTCGCCGTTATGGTTGGTGATGATGACTTTCAAAGGATCGAATACCACCATCCTGCGAACGGCTATTTTATTCAGGTGCTCACGCACACAGAACTCAAGTAATCCAACATCAATCAGGTTATCTCTTTTGGCAATACCGATGCGGTCACAGAAATCGCGGATGGCAGGAGCCGTATATCCTCTTCTTCTCATACCGCTGATGGTTGACATCCGTGGATCATCCCAGCCGTTTACAAAACCTTCATTCACGAGTTGCAGGAGTTTACGTTTACTCATAACGGTATACGTCATATTTAAACGTGCAAACTCATATTGCTTCGATGGAAATATCTCCAGTTGTTCAATAAACCAGTCGTACAGAGCCCTGTGCGGAATAAATTCCAGTGTACAAACCGAGTGTGTAATATTTTCAATGGCGTCGCTTTGTCCATGTGCAAAATCGTACATCGGGTACACACACCATTTGTTGCCCGTGCGGTGATGGTGTGCGTGTTTAATACGATAGATGATGGGATCACGCATGTGCATGTTCACATGCCCCATATCAATTTTAGCACGTAATACTTTTTCTCCGTCCTTATATTTACCGGCACGCATATCGGCAAACAGTTTCATATTCTCTTCAATGGAACGGTCACGGAAAGGGCTGTTGGTACCCGGCTGTGTGGGAGTTCCTTTCTGTGTGGCAATGGCTTCACTGGTACTATCGTCTACATAAGCCAGTCCTTTTTGTATGAGTTGTACTGCAAAACCATATAACTGTTCAAAATAATCGGATGCATATCGTTCTTCAGCCCATTCAAAACCCAGCCAGCGAACATCGTCTTTAATGCTCTCCACATATTCTGTGTCTTCGGTAACGGGATTGGTGTCATCAAAACGAAGATTGGTTTTACCTCCATATTTCAGTGCCAGCCCGAAATTCAGGCAGATACTTTTGGCATGACCTATATGCAGGTACCCATTGGGTTCGGGAGGAAAGCGGGTTACGATGGAACTGTATTTTCCGCTATTCAGATCTGTTTCAACGATCTCTTCAATAAAATTCAGGCTCTTTTCTTCAGACATACTACGCTATTAGGCGCACAAAGTTAAGGCTTGTGTAGCTAATTAGCTTTCCCGATTAGAGAGAATACCTCCCTCCCTTTCTCCCCTTCTCCCTGCTAAAAACAAGTCAGCATTTTTGAGTGCTACTAATGCAAGGCTTTTATTAACAGGGAGAAGGGGAGAACGGGAGTTATGCGGTTATGGTGTAGTGGTTCAGGAAATCAATCGCTGTCTTCATATCATCATGCAAAACACGATCCTGTTCATTAAAACTCACTTTTGCACGGAAAGCCTGTACCAGTTTCTCTACGGCTGTGCCACTTTGTTGTGGTCTTCTGAAATCCAGCGCCTGGGCGGCGCTTAGCAGTTCTATGGCCAGTAATTTCTCTACATTCTGAATTACCCGGAAACATTTGGTAGCCGCATTGGCACCCATACTAACATGATCCTCCTGGTTATTGGACGATGAAATACTGTCAACCGAAGCCGGGGTACACAACTGTTTATTTTCACTCACAATACCCGCAGCCGTGTATTGAGGTATCATAAACCCGGAATGGAGACCCGGATTTTTTACCAGAAACAACGGTAATCCGCGCTGACCACTGATCAACTGGTAAGTACGGCGCTCAGCAATGTTCCCGATTTCACTCATGGCTATTGCCAGATAATCCAATGCCAAAGCCAGTGGCTGTCCATGGAAATTCCCGCCACTGAGTATAAGATCATCATCCGGAAACACATTGGGGTTATCGGTTACGGAGTTGATTTCTCTGATAAAGACAGACAATACATGTGCAAATGCATCTTTCGATGCCCCGTGCACCTGTGGTATACAACGAAATGAATAAGGATCCTGAACCTGTTCTTTCTTTTCCTGTGCAAGTTGGCTGTCGGCCAGATAATCACGTAAAATTTTAGCCGTATTCACCTGACCATCATGCGCCCGGATGGCATGGATGTGTTCGTGAAAAGGCTCCGTAGTGCAACGAAAGGCGTCAAACGACATGGCACTGATGAGATCAGCCATGGTCAGCAGGTGTTCTGCTTTCTTCAAACAGTACATACCGTAGGCACTCATAAACTGGGTACCGTTAATTAGGGCCAGTCCCTCTTTACTCTGTAGCTGAATGGGATGCCAGTTCAAAGCCGCCAATGCTGCTGAGGAAGGCATGCGTTTACCCTGGTAGTACACATCTCCCAAACCAAGCAAGGGCAGACTGAGGTGACTCAAAGGCGCCAGATCGCCGGATGCCCCTAAAGAGCCCTGGGTATAAATAACAGGTAATACATCATGGTTATACATTTCCATCAGACGCTTTACCGTTTCAATCTGTACCCCGCTATGACCATAACTGAGTGATTTGATCTTGAGCATGAGCATCAGTTTCACGATATCGCGTGGAACTTCCTCCCCCAATCCGCAGGCATGTGATACCAGCAGGTTATACTGGAGCTGACCGATCTGGTCATTATCAATTTTTACATTTTGAAGAAATCCAAAACCGGTATTGATGCCATAATAGGAACGGTCTTTTTCTGCCATTTTACGATCAAGGAATTCCCTGCAGGCCAGGATACGTTCATGGGCATCGAAAGTGATGGAAATGTGCTGATCGAAGTCTAACAGGTTCTTTACCTGGCTGAAATGCAGCCATTTACGGTCGAGGGGCAGGTAATTATAACTCATGAAAGCAATCCTTTGCCGCAAAGTAAGGCTGTTTTGGCGGATGAAAAAGAGAAAGGCTTTTCATTTGATGAACTGGTATTTTTTTCTTTATTTTGCGGCTCTCTAAATGGATCAGTAGCGCAGTACGCCTCAGGCGGAAGCGGATGTTTGATTTATAAGACGGATCGGTAGCTCAGCTGGATAGAGCAGCTGCCTTCTAAGCAGCAGGTCATTGGTTCGAATCCAATCCGGTTCACCCAAGTGGATAAATCGATTTTCTCATCGGTTTGTCCACTTTTTTTTTCTCCAAAACCCTCTCCCATATTGAATATTAACTGAACAGCTTCGTTCACTTTTGTGGTTCGAAAATTCAAACCTTCAAAAACCAATTTTTCAGGAAATATCGAACCAACGACCTTTCTGCGGTTAGAAACAGTTCCATTCTCAAAAATCTCATTCAAATTAGACAGGTTATGAATCGCTTTTCGTATTTGATTACTGATATTAATCCGCTTCTTGGAAAGCTCAAAAATTTCAGCTTCCAGTCGTTCTATTTCAGTTTCACACCCTTTTCTTACTTCGTGGTAATCTGTCTTATCAATTTCGTCAATAATAAATTTGCCTCTTGCCTTATTTATCTGATCCTGTAATTCCGAAACACGGGTATTCAATTTTTGTATCTCAATATTATTTGAAGATGAATTTTTCTTAAACAAGTCATTGACAACTTCAGCATAGATGTCTGCCATTCCAGGTTTAGGAATGAACTTTTTTAATTCAGAATTAAACTTTTCGTTTACTTCCAGTGCCTTAAATCTTATTCCGCATTTACTACTACAATGGTAGTAATGACTATAAGATGACCTGCCTTTTGAAGAACTGGCAGTAAGACTTTTTCTGCAACGGGGACACTCCAAATATCCACGCAGGAAAAACCTCTCAGGAGTTTCTTCACTGGTTTTTCTAACCCGCTTACCCCCATTTAATCTATCCTGAACATCAATAAAAAGTTTCTCAGAAATAATTGGATCATGATTACCCTTCACGATACAATCCGGCTCATCCTTGTAGCCCCTTAGAAAAATCTTACCATAATAGGCCGGGTTCCGCAATACGTTCCAGAAATGATTCTTACCACAGCTCAGCCCCTTTTCTTTTGCTAACCTATATACCTCTTCAATATGGAGCTGACGGTTTACAATCGTTTCAAATGCCCATTTAATGATTTCTGCTTTTGGAGGATCAACCGCAATGTATTTTTTCCCTTCAGGTGTGGTTCTGTTGATGTATCCAATAGGTGCCCCATTCATATACCTACCCTCTTTTACCGCCCTTCGCATACCGTTACGAACATTTATTGCACGTCTGTCATTTTCTACTTCGGGTGATGTTAGGTAAATGCCCAACATGATTTTGTTTTCAGGAATATCAAGGTCTAAAGGTTGTTCAATAGCACAGGGTTCAACGCCTAATTTGCGAAGTAGATTAATCATCTGGAAAGCATCCGCTGCATTTCTGCTGAACCGATCCCATTTGGTAAATAAAATCTGCTGGACTTGACCACGTTTTGATCGGTAGGATTCCAGAATCTTTTTCCATGCTGGTCTCTGAAATGTCTTGGCAGAAAAATCCTCGTAAATAACGTCGCGGATCTGGATATTCTTGTAAGCACAATACTTACGTAATCTTTCTTCCTGGTCTCTTTGGGAATACCCTTTTTCGGCTTGCTCATCCGTGCTCACCCGGATGTATAGATCTGCCCTCATTTTCTACAATTTTCTGTAAAGAAATAGAGGCCAAATTGGCAAGGAATGATAGAATTATCTCCGCCTCGGATAAGGTAACAAAATTACCATTTTTAGCTAAAATTTCCATAACCTTTTCAGGGGTCATGTAGATAAAGTTTCCCATACAATTCACTTTTCATACTCACAAAAAAACCGGCAAAAAATCACCGGCTTTTATTTCCAGAAAAACTCATAAGAAAATCTATACCAGCCGCTTAAACTCTAACCAACTTTCACCCTTCGCTCTTTTAGGAATGTAGTTGATATAGCGAAAAGCGTGGAGATCATGCATACATTTATCATAGGTCTGCCGGGCGTTTATCTTAGCGAGATACATCAACCTTGTTCTGTCAACGGGTATTCCAATGGGGCACCCCAGGGTCTGCCATTCGTTCACTAACGCAAGGTATAGGCTGATATGGGTAACAGTAATCCGCGTATCCTCAGAAACTACCGAGAAAAAGTCCTGCAGTTTGAAATCCGCATTCATGAATTGTTTGTATTTAGACGACGGTTATGGCGAAGCCGTTTCTTTAGCAGATGACCACCCTGTCTTCCGCTATTGCTTTTCAATAACAGTTTTCTATCAGCGTTCATCCTTCGCTCCAGCCACCGGCTTTGCAAAAAACGCATGGCATCACCAAAATTGATGGGTGACTGTTGGTCGATCAGGTAAAACCGCTGACTGATTTCAAACTGAGTTTTCAGGTAGCCGAGATTTGGAACCATTTCCTCCAGGGATGTTCCTGACCAATGCTTATATCGCACCAATCCATCTTTATCAAAATTGATGGCTTCCTGCAATAGATCAGCAATAATATATGTGTCCTGAACAGGATCGCCTAACACCAAACCTTCTTTTCCCTGATACAATGCCTGCCAGTCAATCTTGTGCATCGATGCATCTATTCCTGATAGGTCTGAAGGCGTTTCAGGGAGTTTACGCAAACAGGCAATAAAGTAAATGGCATCATATAAATCCTGATCGCCACGCACACAATGAACGCTGAATTTGCATCTATC
>DPWF01000176.1:0-4803 GCA_003526435.1 Chitinophagaceae bacterium
TAAGGAATATGCCTCCTTCATTGATTTCTTTCAGGCTTTTGCACATGAACTTGTTTTTCTCCACTTCATCGCCTTTGGAAATATAATCGATATAGAGCTCTGCTTCTTTACGCAGGTAGTCGCTTTTAAGCAAGATTTTTTTATTGGTTTCACGCAGGTAAAAACCTTCTTTCCATCCATTTGGAACATCTGCATCAAACAGATCTACCTGGATACTTGCTTTTAAAATATGTTCTGCTGCACGTGAAGTGCCTGCACCATAACTTACCGTTACCTCCCAGGGTACAGGAAGTATCACCAAACGGGCATCATCTTCAGTAAAAGGAAGTCCGAAAATATTGTTGTTGGGGTTACCAACGGCGTTGGGGTTAAACTGCGATAAGTCGACCATGATCTTTCTTAGATTGCAAACGGGATGCAAATTGCAGCAATTTTCTGAATTATAGGATTAAATCAGCTTAAAAGCCTTATTTGGGTTCAAAGCGTTGAACAAAAAACCGGTAAGTCCTTTCCCAGGGAATGAACGCTGTGGTTAACAGGGTGTAAACGGGTATGGCTGTATATGAAACAGTTATAACAGGAATGGAAAAAAGAAAAGAAAGCAGGATAAACCGGCAGGTCCATTTCCAGGCATTTTTGAATCCCTGTTTTTTATCCAGAAAAGGAAAGAAGATCAATGGGAAAACAGACAGTTTAAGGGCCTGGTTGCGCCCGTGATAACTGATGAGCAGGAATATCATACACAAAAGACAGATGAAAGCCAGTTTCCTGGAAGGAACAATCAGAAAGAAAATACATAAAGTAGTTGGCAAAAGCGAAGCCAACTGTGCGCCTATGCCAGACTGTATCCATCCATGTTCATTTACCGGTAGCTGATGTGGAAGCTGCCCCATTGCCCACAGAGCAATAAATACCAGCATCAACCATAGGCCTACAATACGACCGATAAATATGTTATATCCATCGGTTTCAGGTAAAAAAGGTTCCTGTGGGTGATTCATCGCTTAAAATTGTGGAAAGATTCCGGTTTTAACAACAATGCCTGACAAACATCAGCTATTGCTTGTTCATTTTGGGCTACTTTTGCAGCGTAAACGAGAAGAGATGAAAAAAACACATATTATCATCCTTGTATTAATTGCCGCTGCCATTGTTGTGCTGATCAGTTATACAGGAGACCTCACTACTTATGAAACCATTGCTTCTGCACGTCAGAAAGAAGGAAAATTTGTAAACCTGATTGCCAAACTGGATACCACCCAGCCCCTGGAATACGATGCAGTAAAGAACCCTAACTATCTCACATTTACAGCAATTGATACATTGGGTAACAGTGTGAAAGTGGTTTACCACAATAACAAACCCACAGATATGGAGAAAAGTGAGCGTCTTGTTCTGAAAGGAAAAATGCAGGGCGATCATTTTGAGTGTAAGGATATATTATTGAAATGTCCGTCAAAATATAAAGACGACCCCAAAGCACAACAGCAAAATCAGCCTGTTGTAGCTACTGAACCAACGAAATAAGGGTAATTGGTTGCTCACTCATTTTCTTTACCGAATTATACATCATGCAATATTTAGGTGAACATTTATTTCCCGGACAGGCAGGACATTTTTTTGCTGTATTATCATTTGTTGCGTCTCTTATTGCCACAGTGGCATATTTCAAAGCCAGCAGAACGGAGTTGGAAACAACAAAATCGGGTTGGATCAGGATGGCACGTGTAGCTTTTCTTGTAGAGACCATCAGTGTGCTGGCCATGTTTGGTATACTGTATTATATCATCTCTAATCATTTATTTGAATACAAGTATGCCTATAATCATAGCGATAGAAGTTTGCAGGTTGAATATTTGCTGAGTTGCTTCTGGGAAGGACAGGAAGGAAGTTTTATGCTCTGGAGCTTCTGGCATTGTGTGTTGGGCTGGGTATTGATCTGGCGCGCCAAAGTTTGGGAAGCAGGTGTAATGACGGTGGTAAGTTTTGCCCAGTTTGCATTGGCTTCCATGTTACTGGGTGTATATGTTTTTGGTGTGAAGATCGGAAGCAGTCCTTTTGTATTACTCAGAAATGAATTTGACTGGCCCATCCTGAGCCGCCCCGATTACCTGAACCTGATTAAAGATGGTACAGGACTGAATACATTATTACAGAATTACTGGATGGTGATTCACCCACCAATTCTGTTCCTGGGTTTTGCGTCAACCATTGTTCCTTTTGCCTATGCAATTGCTGGTTTAATGAGTAAGAAACATGAGTGGGTAAAACCATCACTGCCCTGGGCATCTTTTTCAGCGGCTGTATTGGGTGTAGGTATTATGATGGGAGCCGCCTGGGCCTATGAAAGTTTATCATTTGGTGGATACTGGGCATGGGATCCTGTAGAGAATGCATCGTTGGTGCCATGGCTCACCCTAATCGCCGGCTTACATACCAACCTTATTTACCGTAATAGCGGGTATTCACTCAGACCTACTTATTTCTTTTATATTATTACCTTTTCTCTTATTCTTTATTCCACTTTCCTTACACGGAGTGGTGTATTAGGTGATACCTCTGTACATGCATTTACCGATCTGGGTATGAATACGCAGTTACTGTTATTTGTACTTGTATTCTTTGTGCCTGCATTGTTCCTTTATTTCAAGCAATACAAAGCTATTCCCAGTATTCAGAAAGAGGAGAATACGTATAGCCGAGAGTTCTGGATGTTTATCGGATCACTGGTATTCTTTTTATCGGGTATGGTCATCATTGCAAAAACATCTACACCTGTATTCAATAAATTATTTGGTACCAATATTGCACCGCCGGAAGATCCTGAGTATGCGCATAACCAGATTCAGATTTTTGTGGCCGTAATTATCGGCTTTTTAACCGCTGTTACGCAATACCTTAAATACAAGGACACACCTAAAGAATTTTTCGGGAAGAAAATATGGATACCAACCATTATAGCTGTACTGATCAGTTTGTCCATCAGTTTCTTTGGAGAAGTAAATTATGACAAGAAAGGTCCAGGGTTTTTATTTGCCATTCATCTCGCCATATTCACGGCCGTATATGCGGTAGTGGCCAATGCATCTTATATATGGCTTGGATTAAAAGGAAAACTGAAAGCTGCGGGAGCCTCTGTTGCGCATATTGGTTTTGGAATGGTACTGGTGGGTATATTGATTTCATCGGCCAAGAAAACCGTATTAAGCTGGAATACAACGGGTGTTACACCCCTTCGTCAGGAAGATGCTAAAGAGAGAGGAAACCCCGCCGGTAATCCGGCAGAAAATATTACCCTGTTTAAAGGTGTTGCAACCGATATGGGCAGGTATATGGTTACCTACACCAAAGACACCATTAACGAGAGAGACAGGAAAAGATATTTTGAAATTACATTCAAAGCAAAACAGGGAGGTGAATCGTTTAGTTTATACCCGGATGTGATTAAAAATAACAAAGGGATGGAAGGCTTTGCAGCCAATCCTGCGGCCAAACATTACTGGCACAAAGATATTTTCGCGTACATCACTTCTTTTCAGGAAAATAACAGCGAAGACACTACCCAGTTTGTGAATCGTGATATTAAAGTTGGCGACACACTATTTTATAGTAATGGTTTAATTGTACTGAATAAAGTAAGTGTGAACCCGCCAGAACAATCGGCACTATATGGTAATGGAGAAACCGCTCTGTTTCTTGATATTGCAGTGCTGTCGAAAGACGGCCGTCGTTATGTTGCTACTCCTGGTATTGCAGTGAATGGAAATTCCTTCAGACCCATTGCAGATACGGTAACAGCGCAAAGCCTGGTAATACAATTTAACAAGGTAAAAGATGAGAAGAAAGGCTTACTGGAAATAGGTATCAAAGAGAGTGGTGGCATCACCGATCTGATTACCCTCAAAGTTTACGAGTTTCCCATGATCAATATTTTATGGTTGGGTATCCTGATCATGACTGCTGGCCTGATCATGTCAATCATACAGCGTAACAGGCAGGTTAAGAATAAGCTGAAGCCTGTTTCCTGAGGTGTAATGAAATAAAGTAACCCTGTGCTTTCATCCGTTGACGAATTGTTAAAAGGATGCGGGGCACAGGGTTACTTTTTTGTACAGGCAGCATTAATTATCGTAACTAAAGCTATATTTAAGTAGTGCAAATTCCTGGCAAACATATTATTACTGTTTTATTACTGCTGATGGCCGCAGGAGCTGGGCAGGACTTGCAGGCACAAACCCGAGGACCTTACGATACGGTAAAGGTGTACGCATATATTACGCCTGAAGGAGATACCATTCCCGAAAGTATTCTGCCTCCGGTTGAAGTGATTGGCAAATTAACGGGTAAATGGAAACGTCATTGGGCCGAATGGACGCGTTTACGGAATGCTGTATATGTTACCTATCCTTATGCAATTGCAGCCAGCAGGATCATGAATGAGATTAATGTGAAGCTGGAACGGGTAAGTGATAAAAAACAACGCAGGGCCATTATTAAATCGCGGGAAAAAGAACTCAAAAGAGATTTTGCTGATAAGCTAACACAGTTATCCGTTTATCAGGGCAAAGTGTTGATGAAACTGATTTACAGGCAAACAGGCAATAACTGTTATGAAATTATACAGGAATACAAAGGCGGGTTCAATGCTGCTTTCTGGCAAACCATAGCAGTGGTATTCGGCAGCAACCTGAAACAGAACTACGATCCCTACGGCAAAGACCTCGACATGGAAAAGATTGTACACGATGTACAATTGATGTACGGCTATAAAAGCTAATCATTCATCTTTGATTTTTTGATCTT
>DPWF01000176.1:4840-4970 GCA_003526435.1 Chitinophagaceae bacterium
TCAAAAATCAAAAATCAAAGATTCAAAGATTTAAAGATGTTGTTTGAGTAATTGGATGAACTGTTCTCTCGGTATCATTTCTGCACCAAGGCTTTCGAGGTGGTCGGTATGCACCTGGCAATCGATCAGC
>DPWF01000382.1:0-6848 GCA_003526435.1 Chitinophagaceae bacterium
TTTTAAAAGCACAACAATCCACGCTATCTGCATCAATGATTAAATATGAATACCTCAATGCAGAGCACAGTTTTGATGGTGTTACAACGGCCGGGGCAGACGCTACCGCCAACAGCACAGCCAAGAAAAGAACCATCGATTTTTTGAAGCAGTATTTATTCAACTAATATCCCCTTACTTGCAACCAAAAAAGCCCGTTTAATAACGGGCTTTTTGTATGATCAGATTTCAGGTAATTGAAGCCTTTTTCGTTTGGATAATATACGAATACCTACGATGATGACCACACAGATAAATAAACCAAGATTATATTCTATTCCTACTTTTTTAAGCACTATATAAATAACACCACCAATGGCACAGGCAGTGGCATATAACTCACCTTTCTTCAGCAAATTGGGAACTTCCCCACAAATGATATCTGCAACCAACCCTCCAAAAGTTGCAGACATTACACCCATGATTACAGCATACCCTTCGTTGATATCGTACAAAAGGCTTCGTTCAATACCTCCAACAGTAAACATTCCCAAACCAATAGCATCGGTAAAAAATAAGGTCCTCCTGAAACGCGCAGGATTGGTTTTCAATAATGAAATGATGAGTACAGCCGATACAACCAGACCTAGTGCGAGGTAATCGTTAATCCAGTTTACGGGTCGTACACCAATCAACAGGTCGCGAATGGTACCACCTCCATAAGCCGTTGCAAAAGCAACAACAGTAGCACCAAAAATATCCATTTGATGTGTTCTTGCCTTGAGTGCGCCCGTGGCAGCAAAAACAAAAATACCCGTGTAGAGTATGACCTCAATCAGATTCATATTACAAAATACAAAAGAACACGGCTGCTGCCTTATTTTTGTGGAAATAGATTGCCATGTATCAAACTTTAATGACCCATTTGGAAAATGGTATTTTCCTCATTACCATCAACCGTCCCGATAAACTCAATGCATTGAACCAACAGGTGATGACGGATCTGGATAATGTGATGAATGAAGTGTACCTCAATGATGAAATTAAATCTGTCATCATTACAGGGGCCGGGGCCAAAGCATTTGTTGCTGGTGCCGATATCAGTGAATTCAGCGGCGCCTCGGTGGAAGAAGGTAAAGCCCTCGCTCAAAAAGGGCAGAACATTTTCTTTGAGATTGAACGTTCTCCCAAACCTGTTGTTGCCTGTGTAAACGGATTTGCTTTGGGAGGTGGTTGTGAGCTCGCCATGAGTTGCCACTTCAGACTGGCTTCTGAGAATGCCAAATTTGGTCAGCCGGAAGTGAACCTGGGATTGATTCCCGGTTATGGCGGCACACAACGACTTGTACAACTGATTGGCAAAGGGCGTGCACTTGAATTATTAATGAGTGCAGGTATGATTGATGCCAATATGGCCCTTCAGCTTGGTCTAGTAAATTACGTAGTTCCGCAGGATGAGTTGATTAAAAAAGCCTCCGCCATTCTTGAACTGATAAATACCAAAGCACCTATTGCTATAGCCAAATGTATTGAAAGTGTCAACGCTGTTTTTGATGAAACAAAAGATGGTTTTGCCGTAGAAGTAAATGCTTTCGGTGATTGTTTTGCAACAGATGATATGAAAGAAGGAACAACTGCCTTCCTCGAAAAAAGAAAAGCCATTTTCAAAGGAAAATAACACTCTGCGATAGAACTCTGCTTCCTCCTTTCTCTGCGGTCCCTTCCTGCGTCAGGGTGACGAGAGGAACCCCACCGCAGAGAAAGGAGGAAACAGAGGTTTCGCAGAGATTAGTTGATGTTAGTTTTTGACTACTTCTTTTATCGCGTCTGCAATGGGTTGGTTTGCTTTAAATGTATAGCCCATTAATTTAGCGATGGTTTGTGCAAATTGTTTTTGATAGAATTGCGAATTGGTTTTTATTTCTCCCAACGGAGCAGTATCTGGCCCGAGTACAGCAAACCATATTTCATCAGCCCCTTCAATATCGCTTCCATGGCTGGTCCATTTACTTTTGTCTTTATCGCCCCGGCCATGATCTGTGGTGATGAATAGTGTTGTTTTATTTTTGTATGCAGGTGTTGACTGAATATAGTTCCATATTTCGGCTATCCATTGATCAACCTGTTGAGCAGCATTGAGGTAGTATTTATATTTCCACCCATGCGCCCACTCGTCTGTTTCTCCATAGGCGATATACATAACTTTCGGTTGCTCTTTTTTCAGGTATTCCATGGCGGCATGATGTGTGAATACATCAAAACATTCTTCTGGCCATTGTCTCTGTGAATCGCGAAGCAGTTTATTAATCATCAACTCATTGACATTTGGTTTTTTACCTCCACATGTATCATATGCTGCCACTACCGGAACACCACTTCTATGTTCATTTAATATGCGGTTAAATGCTTCCCATGCACCAAATGCTCCCACTTTTCCTTTCAATGCTGGTTGCTGATTAAAAAATTCAATAATAGTAGTATTGGGGTTGGGCGGATAATCGTTCGAATTAATTCTTTCATCTGCATAACCCGATAAGATTTCATTATAGCCGGGATATGAAAACCAGTAGGGGTTTGTTACATTCACTTTACTACCCAATGTTCTGTTACCATATATCTGCCCTCCCTTGGCAATAGTATTCCAGAAAAAAGGCATCAGTTTTTTTCTTTTTTCTGTTTCAGAAGCAGCACCAAACGATTTCAGGATACCTGTACTATCATCCTGATTAAACCGGCCATCACGGGCTAGGGTTTCATCCATTCCTTTAAAAAGCTCCTGCCAGCGAAATCCGTCGGTGGTTATTACAATAATATTTTCTGTTTTCTGGGCCTGTGACAGCAATGTTATAAACAGGGAGAAGGATAGCAGGATTTTACGCATAGAAAGGTTTTCTGTGCATGAAAAATAAGAAAAAACCATAGTATTTGCCGGTTATGGCTGTCATTTAGCCTAAATACAATAAATGAAAGGCCAAGCCGTATTTTTTATCTGTTTACTTCTGCTTCTTAGTACCTTTGCAGCGCAATTCATTCAACCAGATCATTTAAAATCCGGAACATGGAATTTCGTATTGAAAAAGACACCATGGGTGAGGTTAAAGTACCTGCTCATGTTTACTGGGGCGCCCAGACTCAACGCAGTATCGATAATTTTCGTATTGCCCAGGACATCAATAAAATGCCTAAAGAAATTATTCAGGCATTTGCTTACCTGAAAAAAGCCGCTGCGCTCACCAATGCCGATGCGGGTGTTTTAGCTCAGGAGAAAGCAGCATTGATTGGCCAGGTTTGCGATGAAATACTCGCAGGTAAATTAGATGACCAGTTTCCACTTGTGGTTTGGCAAACCGGTTCAGGTACGCAGAGCAATATGAATGTGAATGAAGTGGTAGCCTACCGTGGTCATGTAATACAAGGTGGTAACCTGAACGATAAAGACAAATTTTTGCACCCAAATGATGATGTGAACAAATCACAATCNNATCATCCAACGATACATTTCCAACGGCCATGCATATTGCTGCCTATAAAATTTTGTTGGAAGTAACCATCCCCGGTATCAAAAAACTAAGAGACACACTGGCTGCAAAAAGCAAGGCATTCATGCATGTCGTGAAAATTGGCCGTACCCATTTTATGGACGCCACTCCTCTTACCCTCGGACAAGAAATCAGTGGTTATGTAAGTCAATTGGATCATGGTTTGAAAGCCATTAACAACAGTCTGGCGCATTTAAGTGAACTTGCCCTGGGTGGTACTGCTGTAGGTACTGGCATCAATACACCAAAAGGGTATGATGTAAATGTGGCAAAACATATTGCCAACTTAACTGGTTTGCCTTTTATTACGGCTGAAAATAAATTTGAAGCACTGGCTGCTCACGATGCTATTGTTGAAGCACATGGTGCTTTGAAAACAGTTGCTGTGAGTCTGATGAAGATTGCCAACGATATCCGTATGCTGAGTTCAGGACCAAGAAGTGGTATCGGCGAAATATTTATTCCTGATAATGAACCCGGTTCGTCTATCATGCCCGGCAAGGTAAACCCAACACAGTGTGAAGCATTAACCATGATTGCCGCACAGGTAATGGGGAATGATGTAGCAATTAATATTGGAGGCGCCACAGGTCATTTTGAATTGAATGTATTTAAGCCTGTGATGATTTATAATTTCCTACACAGTGCAAGACTCATTGGTGATGGTTGTGTAAGCTTTAATGATAAATGTGCAATAGGAATTGAACCCCTGGAAGCCAACATTAAAAAACACGTTGATAATAGCCTGATGCTGGTAACTGCCCTTAATACCAAAATTGGTTATTATAAAGCGGCAGAAATTGCACAGAAAGCCCATAAAGAAGGAACTACACTAAAAGAAATGGCCGTTAAACTGGGCTATCTAACACCCGAAGAATTTGATGCCTGGGTCATTCCTGGAGATATGGTGGGTGATATAAAATAAAATGCTGGTTAGCATAAATATTTAAGCCACAGATTCACAGATGAAAGGAAACGAAATCTGTGAATCTGTGGCTTATTTTATTAAAATTAATAGTCGCTAATCATCTGTTATTGTCCATGCACTTTTTTTCCGCCGCTGTAAGTTGCTTTTACCTTTACCTCTAAAATTTTCTCGGGTGCTACTTTCATCAGGTCCTGGTCGAGAATAATGAAGTCTGCTTTTTTCCCTTTCTCCAAACTGCCTATTTCATTTTCCATAAAACTGGCTTTGGCTGCCCAGATGGTCATACCACGAATGGTTTCTTCACGTGTTAGTGCATTCTCCATCTGAAACCCATTTTCAGGATAGCCTTTGGCATCTTTTCTTACCACTGCTGCAAGAAAGGTTTTGAATGGAGAAATATCTTCCACCGGAAAATCAGTACCCAATGGTATCCATCCGTTTTGCTGCAGCAATTGCTTGAAGGCATAAGCGCCCTTTACCCTTTCTGCACCCAATCTTTCACTTGCCCAGTACATATCGCTGGTACCATGTGTGGGTTGAACAGAAGGAACAACACTTGCACTGGCAAACAAACTAAAGTCATCCGGATGAATCACCTGTGCATGTTCTATGCGCCAGCGTTTATCATTCTTTCCGCCTAAGTATTTGTTATAGATATTCAATACTTCGCGATTGGCACTATCACCAATAGCATGGGTACACATCTGGAAATCTGTTTTGGAAAGAACTGCAGCCAAAGAATCGTAGTGGTTTTTATTTCTCAGCAAAAAACCCGACCAGTCTTTTCTGTCGCTGTATGGCGATAAGAGGCAGGCTCCCCTGCTACCCAATGCACCATCGGCATATACTTTAATTCCTTTTACAAAAAGCCTGTCTGTTTTATAAGGTCCTTTTGACAGAAATTTTTCATAGTTGGAGGCATCGTCACTCAGCATTACATATAAACGCATATTGAGCTTGCCTTCTTTTTGCAAAGTATCAATCGCTTCAACATCTGTATAATGCAGTCCACAATCTGTAATGGTCGTTAATCCTTGTGCAAAACAGTTTTTCTCAGCCGCCTGTAACCACTGTACATAAGTTTGTTTGTTGGGTGCAGGAATTTGTGCATACACCCTGTTGTCTGCATTATCAATCAAAACCCCTGTCAGTGCTCCGTTTTTAACTTCAATAGAACCACCTACTATTGTCTGCCCGGCTTTAATACCTGCCAGGTCTAACGCTTTCTGGTTGGCAATGGAAGCATGCCCGTCTACACGGGTTAACACTACAGGTTTGCCGGGAAATAAGCGATTTAATTCTTCATTGGTAGGAAAACTTTTACCGGGCCAGCGGTTCTGGTCCCATCCCCTGCCCTGTATCCAGTATAAGTCGGGATGCTCGTCAGCAAAAGCTTTTACACGTGCTACTGTTTCTTCCCATGTATTGGTTCCAAAGAGATCAACCTGAAAAAGTGAACGGCCATATCCTACAAAGTGTGCGTGTGCATCTATCAACCCAGGATAAACAGCCTGTCCACCTGCATCTATCATTTCATTCGCCTGGTACTTTTTCATGATTGCCTCATTGGTACCCGTTTCAATAATCACACCATCTTTAATGGCCATGGCTTCCGCAGTAGTAAAAGCTGAATCAACAGTATAAATCACTGCATGATGAACAATGGTGTCTGCTTTGTTACTGGAACAGGCAGCCAGGAGACATAAAAGGATAATGGAAAATACATTCCTCATAAGCTTGGGAGTTTCGTTAATAGGAAAGATAATGATTCTATACGATGAAACTATACCCACAAGGTAATACCCGGTTAACCGATTATATAAATGGATGAATACTTACCTGAGGAGATCACAGGGTTTTAAGCCCGTATGTTTTTTAAACGCTGCAGAAAAATGCGAAATAGAAGAATAACCAAGTAAGGCAGAAACATCGGTTACACTTAATCCTTTTTCATAAAGGAGATATTTGGCGTGTTCCATTCTTTGTTGCTGATAAAAATCGAAAATGGTGGTACCAAAAACTTCTTTGAATCCTTTTTTCAGGTAACATTCGTTCATGGCCACTTTACGGCTAAGTTCCTTGATGGTAATAGGATCGCCAATATGTTGCAATAAAATTTCACGTGCCTGGTAAATACGGTCACGGCCACTTTCATCGGCCAGGAATTTACAGGCAAAGCCTTCTTCTTTTTCGTCTACAAGACAATCTAAGCTGTATAATAACAGTTCATGCACTTTGGCATTCACAAAAATATTTTCAAGGGCACCTGTGTAGCTATGGTTCAGCAATGCATCGAGTGAATTCCTTTTCCTGTTACAAAGCGGGAAAACTTTGGTAAATGCGTGCGGATGTTTAAAAGCCAGCACTTCATCTTTCCGGTTACTCAGTTTTACGTTATGAAC
>DPWF01000382.1:6859-7646 GCA_003526435.1 Chitinophagaceae bacterium
AGTAGAAGTAAAATGAAAAGTAAATACATCTACTGTCTGGTGTTTACCACTACAGTTATTGGTGGGGAGTTCAGTACATTGAGCACAGCTCTTTTCGGCACAATAGCGGTTACCTGTTGTACAATAACGGAGTTCGAGATAATTGTCTTCGGGTTTACGGCTGTTGTAATGGTATACCATCATACCAGTATCATCGGCCACCCAGGGATGTTGGGCATAATATCGCCTGATATTGTAATGAATGGAGCCAGGAATATGCTGCTGTTTCTGGTACAACAGGTCCATGGTAGGTTCAATTCCACCTTTATTCGCTACCCTCAATATATCCATTACTTCCACCATCATACGCAAAATTAATGTATAAACATCAAATTAACGTAAACAGTTCCTGGAAGGATGTCATGGCACTGTCAAAAAGCCCTTTTTAAACAAGTCAGAAAAGCGTTAAAATGTGGAAAACCATGTTCATTTTTAACCCGGAAACAGGCTTATTTTCATTAGCTTTGTCGACCTGCGAAATTTCACTTAAACACAGGATTCACAAGCATTTATGGATCAGGAACAATTGAACAGTAACGAGGCACAGAATAAGAATTATGGTGCCGACAGCATACAGGTTTTAGAGGGTTTGGAAGCGGTTCGTAAAAGGCCCGCTATGTATATTGGTGATGTGGGTGTAAAAGGCCTTCATCACCTGGTATATGAAGTGGTAGACAACTCTATTGATGAGGCCCTTGCCGGTTATTGCAAAAATATCGGTGTCACCATTCATGAAGATAATTCCATC
>DPWF01000382.1:7662-26352 GCA_003526435.1 Chitinophagaceae bacterium
CAGCGTACAGGATGATGGTCGTGGTATTCCTACTGCCATGCACAGCAAAGAAAAAAGAAGTGCACTGGAAGTAGTAATGACCGTCTTACACGCCGGTGGTAAATTCGATAAAAATACCTACAAAGTTTCTGGTGGTTTACATGGTGTGGGTGTGAGTTGTGTGAATGCATTGAGTACCACTTTGCATGTAACCGTTCACCGTGAAGGAAAAATATTTGAACAGGAATATAAAATTGGTGTTCCTCAATACGCCGTTCGTGAAATTGGAAACAGTACCATTACCGGAACACATGTTCGCTTCTGGCCCGATGCAACCATTTTTCAGGAAACGGTTTACAAAAAAGACATACTGGAAGGCCGTTTGCGTGAACTGAGCTACCTCAACAAACGCATCAGCATTACACTTACCGATCTTCGCGAAAAAGACGAAGAAGGCAATGTGTATTCCAAGAATTTTTACAGTGAAGGGGGTATCACAGAATTTGTACAGATGCTCGATAAAAACGGCCACCGTACACCTATCATTGCTCAGCCACTTTATGTTGAAGGACATGATGAGACCACCAATGTAGCCGTAGAAGTAGCATTAACTTATAACGACGATTTCAAAGAGCATATTTTCTCTTATGTAAACAATATCAACACCATTGAAGGCGGTACCCACGTAACCGGTTTCCGTCAGGCCCTCACAAGGGTTTTTAAAAGTTATGGCGACAGAGAAGGTTTATTTGAGAGAGCCAAAGTACAGGTAGAAGGCGATGATTTCCGTGAAGGATTAAGTGCCATTATTTCTGTGAAAGTTCCTGAACCACAATTTGAAGGGCAGACCAAAACCAAACTGGGTAACAGTGAAGTGAGTGGTGTGGTTCAAACAACTGTGGCGCGTGTATTGGAAGCTTATCTGGAAGAAAATCCGAAAGAAGCCAAACATGTGATCTCGAAAATCGTTCTCGCAGCACAGGCAAGGGTGGCGGCTAAAAAAGCCCGCGACATGGTACAGCGTAAAACGGTACTTACAGGTGGTGGTCTTCCGGGTAAACTGGCCGATTGCAGTGAACGTGATCCGCAGAAATGTGAGTTATACCTGGTGGAAGGAGACTCTGCAGGTGGTACAGCCAAACAGGGCCGCGACAGAAGTTACCAGGCCATTCTTCCATTGAGGGGTAAAATCCTGAACGTGGAAAAAGCAATGGAACATAAGATCTATGAAAATGAAGAGATCAGAAATATGTATACCGCACTGGGTGTAACAGTGGGAACACCTGAAGATCCGAAAGCATTGAATATTACTAAACTGCGTTACCATAAACTCATCATCATGACCGATGCCGATGTAGATGGTTCGCATATCGCCACACTGATTCTCACTTTTATTTTCCGTTACATGAAAGAAATGGTGGAACAGGGTTACGTGTACATCGCTCAACCACCACTTTATCTCGTGAAGAAAGGAAAAGAGCAGCAATATGCTTATAATGAAGAGCAAAGAAAAATGTGGATTGAAAAATTAGGTGGTGGAAAAGATGACAGCGTAACCATTCAGCGATACAAAGGTTTAGGTGAAATGAATGCAGACCAGTTATGGGAAACCACTATGGACCCTTCGCGTCGTACACTTAAACAGGTAACGATAGAAAGTGCTGCAGAAGCCGATCGGATTTTCAGCATGCTCATGGGAGATGAAGTGGCCCCACGCCGCGAATTCATTGAGAGTCATGCGAAGTACGCCAAGATTGATGTATAATTTTAGTGCGTAGTGAATAGTAAGTAGTCAGTAAAAAACAAACACTGAACACCCACTATTCACTACTCACTCCCTTCCTCTGTGGATTACTATTTTCCCCTTCCTTTTTGATTTTCAACAAAAAACAGTAAGTTGTGGCTATATAACCCGTTGTTTATTTACTAACCACATTAAATTCAAAGAAAATGGACACATCAAAAATGATCAAGGCATACTGTCTGAAGACCAAAGAAAAGAATGTTCCTATGCAGGATGCAGTGATCACTAAAACCGCTCGTGGTGGCTATATGGCTGCAGGGCATGATGGTAAAGGAAATAAAATGGCAGCCATATTAGGTGAAGCCAAAGCGTTGCAAGCCATTGCTGATGGCGTTGCCAAAAAAGGATTCTGATAATTGCCTGAAAAAATTGAAGCCATCCAGTTAATAACAGGATGGCTTTTTTATTTTACCCAATCCAGCAGATCAGATTTATCGTTTATAGGGTTCAACGAAATACTGAACACTATGAACATACTTCTTACAAAAAAGAGTCTCTCTGTTCTTTCAGCTACTTTAATCATTACTATGCTGACTACGGGTTGCACAAAAGAAACAGGAAACGCAGCAAATATTCCTGAGCCTCCTGTTTTTACCTCTTCTGCTGGTCCGGATATGCTATTCTATGGTCTGACAGACGATGGAAAACTCAATCGTTACAATGCCAAAGCACCTGCTACTGTTGAATCTTCAATGACAATTAATGGTTTGGGTGCCGGAGAACGTTTAATAAGTATCGATTTCAGACCCGCTACCATGCAACTCTACGGATTGTCTACCAACAGCAGGTTATACACCATCAGTCTTGTGAATGGAAATGTAACAGCCATTGGTACTGCTCCATTTACACCTGCTCTGGCTTCTACTGTTGCCAATATCGATTTTAATCCAACTGTTGACCGTATCAGGCTGGTTGCACATACAGGGCAAAACCTGCGCTTACATCCCGAAACCGGAGCAGTAGTTGCAACTGATGGAAATATTAACGGAGGGAACAACCCTGCCATTACATCTATTGCTTATACCAACAGCAGATCAGGCGCCACTACTACAGACCTGTTTGATATAGATATTTCACAGAAAAAATTATACAAACAAAACCCACCCAATGATGGTACACTCGCAGAAGTAGGAAACCTGGGTATTAATTATGTAGGTAAAGGAGGATTTGATATCAGTCCGGATAATATGGTATCGCTGGCCACTTTTACACAATCTGAAAAAACAAGACTATATACCATTAACCTTAGTTCCGGTGCTGCAATGTATATCAATGAAATAGCTGCCAACCTTATTGATATTGCCATACCAACAGCACCCGTAGCTTATGGTGTAGATGAAGCCAATATGTTACAGATTTTTGATCCAACCAAACCTCAAACTCTGATGAGCAAAAGCATTACCGGGCTTTCACCCGGTGGAATGATTCATGGCATTGATTTCAGGCCCGCCAATGNNTATGCTTTCGCGGTAAATACTAATGGTTCTGCAAAAATTTATACATTGAATACATCCTCGGGTGCAGCTACGCCTGTTGGAACGGGCTTTATGGTAGATGCTGCTGCAACTGCCTGGGCTTTTGACTTTAACCCCACTGTAGATCGTATCAGACTGGTAAGTAACAGCGGGCAAAATCTTCGTCTCAATCCAAACGACGGCAGCATCGCAGCAACGGATGGTACGATTAATCCCGGCACACCAATGATTGCAGGTGCAGCATATACGAACAATTTTGCAGGCACCAGCACTACGCTATTGTATGTATTGAATGCAGGTAAGTTATTCAAACAGGATCCTCCTAATAACGGAACACTGGTAGAAGTGGGTAACCTTGGCGTAACAATAGACGCGCTTACGGGTTTTGATATAGGCGGTAGAACAGGTATAGCTTATGCAGTTGGAACTTCTGGTACTGCAACCAATATTTATACGGTGAATCTTGCTACCGGTAACTTAACAATTGTCGGCAGTTTAACAACACGACTAAGAGGATTTGCATTAGGGCTTGGTTTATAAGGGTTAAAAAGGAGTTTCGTACTATCGGAACTCCTTTTAATTAGTTCTTAGGTTGGTTGTACAACCCCCTTATGCATTCCATCAAGAAACCGCAACATGGCATCCATATCTTTAATGTCATCTACGACCAACAGGAAATTTTTACCCGCCTGTTTCAATCTGGCTTTATTGGTACCTGTTTGCAAATAGGCCAGTACATTTTTGAATAAAACAGATTCGAAATAAGGAGAATCGGGTCGATTGATAAAATAACATCTCAGCGTTTCCTGTTTCAAAGTCATTTTTTCAAATCCTATTTCAACTGCTTTCCACCTGCATCGTACAGTGGTAAATAAATCATCTACTTCAGAAGGCATCGGTCCGAAACGATCAATCATTTCGTGGTGAAATGCCTGAAGCTCTTCTTCTTTCTCACAATTATCCAGTCTTGAATATAAAGACAACCGTTCTGCAATACTTTCTACATAACTGTCAGGAATCAGTATTTCAAGATCGGTATCAATGGTACAATCGCTCACATAATCATCCTGCTTGCTGATTTCTTCTTTAAACAGGTCTTTGAATGAAGTACGCTTCAATTCCCTGATGGCTTCTTCCAAAATTTTCTGGTACATTTCAAAACCAATCTCGGCCATAAAACCACTTTGTTCACCACCCAGCAAATTACCGGCGCCACGAATGTCCAGATCACGCATGGCAATCTGAAAGCCACTTCCGAGATCACTGAATTGTTCGAGTGTTTGTAATCTTTTCCTTGAATCGGTTGGCAGTGTACTCATCGGTGGTGCCAGCAGGTAACAGAATGCTTTTTTGTTGCTTCTTCCTACACGGCCTCTTAACTGATGCAGATCGCTCAATCCAAACTGGTGAGCATTGTTTACAATTATGGTATTTACATTCGGAATATCAACCCCACTCTCCACAATATTGGTACACACCAGCACATCGTATTTTCTGTCAATAAAATCCATGATCCTTTCTTCCAGTTCATGTCCTTCCAACTGACCATGTGCATATCCAATACTGAGGTCGGGGCAAAGTCCTTGTAACATGGCGCTCATTTCAGACAAACCCACTACCCTGTTATGAATAAAGAAAACCTGTCCGCCACGTTCCGTTTCATAATAAATGGCTTCACGTATAAAATCATCGTTAAATACATGTACTTCCGTCTGGATCGGCTGTCTGTTGGGCGGTGGCGTATTGATGATACTTAAATCTCTCGCTCCCATCAAACTAAACTGAAGGGTGCGTGGAATAGGCGTAGCTGTGAGTGTCAGGCAATCTACATTTGTTTTAAGCGTCTTCAGTTTCTCTTTATGCGCCACACCAAATTTCTGTTCCTCGTCAATAATCATTACACCAAGGTCTTTGAACTTTACTTCTTTGCCCAATAAACCGTGCGTGCCTACAATAATATCAACCTTTCCTTCTTCTACTTTTTTTAGTGTTTCTTTTTTCTCTTTAGCCGATTTAAAACGATTGATATAATCTACTGTTACCGGAAAGTCTTTCAATCTGTCCTTAAATGTTTTAAAATGCTGGAAAGCGAGGATGGTTGTTGGAACCAGCACAGCAGCCTGTTTTCCATCTACTACCGATTTAAATGCAGCACGAACAGCGATTTCGGTTTTACCGAATCCCACATCTCCACAAACAAGCCTGTCCATGGGTGAAGGACTCTCCATATCTTTCTTCACATCAGCAGTTGCCTTGCTCTGGTCGGGGGTATCTTCATAAATAAACGACGCTTCCAGTTCTGTTTGAAGGTAAGTATCTGGCGTATGCGCAAACCCTTCCTGCGCCTTTCTTTGCGCATAGAGTTTTATCAGGTCAAAAGCAATTTCCTTAACCTTTGTTTTGGTTTTTTCTTTCAGCCTTGCCCATACATCACTTCCCAGTTTATTGATTTTTGGCACCGTACCTTCCTTACCAGTGTACTTGGATATTTTATGAAGTGAGTTGATGTTTACATAAAGAATATCACTGTCCTTATAAATAATACGTACCGCTTCCTGTAGCTTACCGTTTACTTCCAGCTTCTGTAATCCGCTATAAGTACCCACACCATGATCGATATGTGTTACATAATCGCCCGGCTGCAGATCGCGTAAGGTTTTGAGTGTAAGCGCCTTGTTTTTATTATACGCCTGCTTAACCTTGTATTTATGGTATCGCTGAAATATCTGATGATCGGTGTAACAAATAATTTTCAGGTCCTCATCAATAAATCCTTCATGAATACTGGATGGCACAGGAACAAACTGGATCTCTGTTTTAAGATCTGCAAAAATGGTGTTGAGACGTTCTAACTGTTTTACCTGCTCTGCAAAAATATAAATACCATATCTGGCACTTTCATGTGCAGTGAGGTCCTTGATCAGCAGATCGAACTGGCGGTTAAAAGATGGCTGTGACCTGGTATTAAATTCAATTACTGTTTTGGCCAGTTGTGGCTTATATCCAAACTCAACAATATGCCTGTTTGCAATTTGTTCCTCTACGGTTGAAACGTTTACAAAATCATCTACCGATACTTCTTTCAGTACACGTATGTCTTCCTCTTCTTCATTGCCTTTCATCTGGTAGCCATCTTTCAGCAACTCAATGAATCCAAGCATGTCGTCGTATTGCTGTTGTACTTTCTCAGCAATCACATCCCAGTCTTTGAGCCATACGACTGTATTTTCATTTACAAAATCGAACAAAGAAACTTTTTCTTCCGTGCTGAATTGTGTTTCTACATTGGGGATGATATTTACCTGTAATAATTTCCGCTCACTCAACTGTGTTTCGGGATCAAATATGCGGATACTGTCTACTTCGTTACCAAACAATTCTACCCGGTAAGGTTTTTCATTACCAAATGAATAGATATCAAGTATGCCACCTCTTACGGCAAACTGTCCGGGTTCATACACAAAATCTGTTCGTTCAAAACCATACATTACAAACAGTTCCATTAAACTTTCTGGATTAATGGTATCATTGGTTTTGATGGTGATGATATTACTGCTGAGTGTTTTTGGCAGCACCACTTTTTCAAAAATGGCTTCCGGATAAGTAACCAGTATTTTTTTATTCCCTCCTGCAGCCAATTTGGTAAGTGCTTCGGTCCGGAGCATTACATGTGAGCTGTTGAGTATCCTGAAATTTTTCCTGTTCTTGAAAGAAGAGGGAAAATAAAAAAGGTCAAGCGCCTGTGTAAGATTTTCAAGTGTATTGTGAAAATAAACAGCTTCTTCAGCATCATTTAAGACGAGTACATGGTTCAATCCCTGGCAGGCCGGATGAGAAAAAACAGCACTTACCACAAATTCGGCACTACTGCCCTGTAAGTTTTTAAGGAAGATTTGTTGCGGCTGGGCAAAAGAAAGCCTGTCCGCCAGTTGAAAAAGGCGGGGGTTATTCTGGTACTGTTCCAACAACACATTCAGGTTCATATCTCCGTATCCTCCCCTGATCAAAATAGTTTTTTACAAGGGGATGCAAAGATAACCCTGTTCTGCTAATAACTGGCGCCTGAATTGATGAGGATGTTCATCGGGGTAACTTTTCCGGAATCAACCGTAACCAGTTGAATATTGTTCTGTGTGTCGAACATATTGGCGAAAAAATAGTCCCCTTTTTTAACAAAAACCGAATAAGTACCTGTAGGTAAAGCAACAGAGTAACGGCCTAGGCTGTCTGATACCACTGAAGCAACCAGTTTGCGGTTAATCGCCGTATATAAGGGAGCGCCTGTTTCAAGGGATTTTACCTGCGAAATATGGGTAGGTTCGTATACATAAAGCGTGGTGGAAACAGGTTTTGGTGTAGCGGGCGGAACGCCTACTTTAGGCATCTGGTTACCCTTGATTTCAGTGATTTCACCTGAAATTCCCTGCTGTATTTCGGCCGATTGAGACTTTTTTGCCGACGAGCAGGCTGAAAATGTTAAAATGGCTGAAAACAGGGCAAAAAGAATATTTCTCATGCTTCACTTTGAATGGTGAAAGTATCTAATTTTAATAATATTCCCGGGCTGATGCCGGTTATCATGAAGTTAAACTAAACTATATTATGCTCAGACGATTTTTACCCTTTTTTGTTGGCTGTCTTGCTACGGTTATTATTGCCGATGCACAGGTAGCTACCAATGTTCAGGTACTGAAGAATGCGGCCCAGGGTATCAGCTTAAAAGAAAGAAGTGAATACACAAAAGCAATGTCGTTGGCCAAACAAAGAAACTGGCCACTCAGCATACGTTCTAAAGATGGACGACTGGCGACACTGATTGGTGTTGATGCTTTTAATTTTCCAAAATATTTTGTTACGCAGAATAACAGTATTGCGGCAGCTACAACAAGAACCAATCAACTTTGGGCAGGCGGCGCCAGCGGATTAAACCTTTCAGGCNNCGGGATGGTGGCAGGGTACTCGCCACACACGTTGAACTTACAGGACGTGTTACACAAAAAGACAATCCCTCCTCTACCGATAACCATGCTACGCACGTTGCGGGTACCATGATTGCAACAGGTCTTAACCCAAGTGCAAAAGGCATGTCGCATGGTGCCCAGGGTTTGATTGCTTATGATTTTACCAACAGTTATTCTGAGCAGGCAACAGAGGCAGCAGGACTTCTTATATCAAACCACTCCTACAATGTGGTTTCTGGATGGAATTTTAATGAAGACCAAAACAGATGGGAATTTTGGGGAAGACCCAATGATACAGAAGATTATAAATTCGGCTATTACAGTTCAGATGCACAGTTACTTGATTCGATTGCTTATAATGCACCTTTCTATCTTATAGTAAAAGCTGCAGGCAACAATCGCGGTGAAACAGGACCGGCTGAAGGTCAACCCTATTTTCGTTTCAATGCGCAAAACCAGATGGCCGCAGCAGGTAACAGACCAAGTGGTATCAGCAGCAACGACAGTTACGGAAGTATTACCTGGGATGCCAATGCAAAAAATATTCTTACTGTTGGTGCAGTAAGAGGTATACCCGGTGGTTATAACCGTCCGGAAGATGTAGTGATGAGTAGTTTTAGCGGATGGGGTCCTACGGATGATGGTCGTATTAAACCAGATGTAGTGGCCGATGGCGTAAACGTATTGTCTACCTATGCAAGTGCAAATAATGGTTATTCTTCACTGAGTGGCACATCAATGGCAACGCCCAATGCATCGGGTTCTCTCTTTCTGTTACAGGAACATTATTCCAAATTAAAAAGTGGTGCTTTTCTCAGATCTGCAACTATCAAAGGTCTTGCCATTCATACTGCGGAAGAAGCAGGTACCAATCCCGGACCTGATTACCAGAATGGATGGGGGTTGCTGAATGTGCAAAAAGCAGCAGCCGTTATTTCTGCATCAGTAGCATCAAACAATGGAACCAGCAGTGAACACCTGATGTATGAAAATTTGTTTAATGGCACCACCAATTCTTTCACTACAACAGTGGTGGCAACAGGTAAAGAGCCATTAAAAGCCACCATTTCATGGACGGATGTGAAAGGTAATGTAGACCAGGTGAATGTTTTGAACAATCCTGAAAAGAAACTGATTAATGATCTCGACATACGCATCACCAGCGGCAGCAGAACTTTCAGACCCTGGACACTTGATCCATCCAGTCCGGCCAATGCAGCAGTAAAAGCTGATAATATAACGGATAATGTGGAGCGAATTGATATTGACAGCACCGTTGCAGGTGAAACCTATACCATAACCGTTACACATAAAGGAGCCATCGGTTCTTTAACAAGAGGACAACAGGCTTATTCTTTACTGGTGAGTGGCGTAGGAGGCACGGCTCATTGTGCATCTGCAGCATTAACCAATGCTGGTAGCAGAATTGATAGTGTGAGTTTACAAACCATCCGATATGCCAATCCCGCCGGAGGCACTACTTATGTAAACAACACCGCTATTGCTGCTTACATAGAACCCTCTCAGTCTGTTCCTTTCCGTGTACGTGTAAATAGCGCAGATGCCAGCGACGTTGACAAAATTGTTAAACTCTTTATCGACTATAATAATGATGGCGACTTTAATGATGCCAACGAACTGGTTGCTACAAGTAATGCGCTCAGAAATACACAAGTATTTTCAGGATAATTTACAACACCCAGTACTTTAACCATCGGAAGTACCTATCGTGCAAGGGTTGTAATGGTTGAGACATCAACAGCCAGTGATGTTGTTTCATGTGGTAACTATAGCAGAGGTGAAACAGAAGACTTTAGATTGATTGTCATCAACCCTTCTACTGATTTTACCATAAATGAGGTAACTACACCTTCCGTTTCTGATTGTGCCGACAACAAACAATATGTTACTGTAAGTATCAGGAATAATGGCAGTGTTCCAAAAACAAATATTCCTGTTTCAGTAGAAGTAAAAAATGGCTCAACTACTGTAGCAACCTTTAATAATATTTATCCCGGAACCGTTCCTGGTTTATCAAATGCAAGTTTTACTTTACAGACTCCGTTTGTAACAACAGAAAATACAACTTATACCATACTTGCAACAGCAACCGTAACAGGTGATCAGAATACAGGTAATAATACACTTACTACCAGTCTTACCATTGGCAGAAAAGCAGACTACCCTGTTGTTTCCGGAATCATCTGCAATAACAACGCCCTTTTACGGGTCACTAATCCGGTTACCAATAGCAATTATTTCTGGTACAACAGCGCCAATGCCACTGCTCCTGTTGCTGCTGGTGCCGCTGCAAATACCACCAGCATACCTGGTAATAAAACCTTTTATGTTAGTAATGAACTAAAAACATCCATCGGCCCCACTACAAAAATGGCTTACGCTCAAGGTGGTTACAATAATTTCAAAGGCAACTTTGTACGCTTTAACAACAGTGTTCCACTGACTATTGAAAGTGCACGTTTATACATTGGTAATCCTGGAACAGTGGAAGTGATTGTTGCCAATCTGGGTACAGTTAACCAGGACGGTAGTTTTAGCTATATTCCTCTGGCTCGAACAACGCTGAATGTAACTGCTACACACCCCAATCCACAACCTGCCCCCCCAAATCCAAATGGCGGCACATTGGAAGTAGATGGTAATATTACAGCAGATACAGGTGCTGTTTATTATCTGAACCTTCCTGTAAATGACCCCGGGGACCATATTTTACTGGTTCTCTGTAACGAAAATGGTGCTACTATCTTTAGAAATAAAAATATTACAGGTACAACTTACCCAATTAGCATTGCGAATGTAATGTCGATTACTGGAAACAGTGTCAATATAAATGGCACAGGCGATCCAAATCCATTCTACTATTTCTTCTACGACATGAAGATCAGAACAGGAACCAGTTGTCCAAGCGACCGTGTTCCCATTGTGTTAACAGACGCCCCAACACCTGTAGTTACCAAAGTGGGTGATTCGCTGGTAAGTAGTGTAACCGGCGTTTCTATGCAGTGGTATAAAGACAATGTAGGCATTAATGGTGCCACTTTAGCCAAATACAAACCTATTGAATCTGGTGTGTATAAAGTAGTGGTGGTAGATGCATTGGGTTGCCAGAAAACATCTGCAGACTTACAGGTTACCATTACTGCATTACCTCCGGAAGTTATTGCACGTGAAATAAAACTGAGTTTGTCACCTAACCCGAACAAAGGATTATTCAACCTTAGTTTTGAAGTGAAAGAAAAAGCAGACCTGACTATTGAATTATTAAACTCAGCCGGGCAGCGGGTATTCAACCAATCATACCCCGCGTTCATCGGTACGTTCTCCAAACAGATGAATGTAGGCAATGTAAATGATGGATATTACGTACTGAAGATTCTTCACAATAAGAAAACCTACTTACAGAAAGTCATTATTATTAAATAACGCGACCTTTCTTCTAAAAAATGCCACCCAACATTACAGGGTGGCATTTTTTATTGATATACGCTGATTTGATTCGTTCACATTCCCTGTACCTTTGTAAAAAGCGGTTATGAGAAGATATATGCTGGTGTTATTGGCCCTCGGGTTTGTGTTCATGGCAGATGCACAAAAAAGAAAATTGGTGTATGGCTATTTAAAAGATAGTGTTACCAATGCTCCGATTGTACTGGCCAGTGTGCGAAACATCAATACCAGTACTACAGTAATGACCAATAATACCGGACGGTTTGCTATTGAAGTGGCAGAAAATCAGATCCTGTCATTTGCAGCAGTCGGTTATTTCTTTGATACGCTTCAATACAACAATACCTACACCTTACAGGATACTTTACACCCTTTGCTGGTACCCCTTGCCAGGGATCTTGGAAATGTAACAGTTACTACACGTGGCATGAGTCGTTATCAGTTAGATAGCATGGAGAGAAGAAAAGATTTTCTGCAGGATATTGTCAACTATACCATCCCTACTGTATCGCAGGCCAATTCAGGCGCCGGTATTGCTTTGAACCTGGATCGTTTTTCACGTCATGAAAAAAACAAAAGAAGGGCCATGCAATTTTATGAAACCAATGAAAAAGAAGCTTATATTAATTATAGGTTCAACACATCGTTGGTGCAATCGCTCACCGGATTCAAGGATGAAAAATTACACTTGTTTATCCAGCGCCACAGACCGTCTCATGAATGGTTAAGAAAACACGTTACTGAAGAAGACATCCATTATTATATCAACGAGCAGCTAAAACTTTTTTCAAAACAAAAATAACGCTGCGAAATCTCGCTTCTTCTTTTCTCTGCGGTGAAACATACACAACGTTTCACCGCAGAGAAAAGAGAACACAAAGTTTGCGCTGGGGTAGTAATTATTCGTAACGTAATGCTACAATAGGATTTAATCGTGAAGCTTTCATAGCTGGATAGATACCGGCAGCAAGTCCTACCAGCGAACAGATAACCACACCTACTATTACCCATGCCCAGGGAACAACAAAACCTGTCTTAAGCACGAGTCCGAAAAGATTTCCGACCAACACACCTAAAATAATTCCGAAAAGCGCGCCCAACAGACTGATGATCATACTTTCAAATAAAAACTGCTGACGCACATTTCTGCTTTTCCCGCCTATCGCTTTAATAAGACCTACTTCTTTTGTTCTTTCATTTACGGCTACCAACATAATATTCATCAACCCAATGGCAGCACCAATTAATGTAATCAGGCCAATGGCTCCGGCAGAACCTGTGATACTGCTCAGAAAACCAATAAACATTTCGGCAAACTTGTCGCTCTTTTCAATCACAAAATTATCTTCTTCGATAGGCTGCAATTTTCGCACAGAACGAAATACAGAAGTAGCTACGCCACTGGCCGGATCAAGTTCATTTACATTACTTACCATTACACCCACGAGGTACGATCTGCTCACATTCTGGAAATGCCTGATATTGGTATAAGTAGTAACAATTACATCATCCTGACGCAGCATGGCGCTGGAGCCTTTACTTTTTAATAATCCAATTACTCTATATGGCAATCCGCCAACCCGAATTACTTTATCAATGCTTTTTTCAGGATTGGTACCAAACAGTGTTTTGGCCACATTGCTTCCCAGTAAACAAACATTTCGGCCGCTTTGCTGATCAAGTGAATTCAGGTTGCGTCCAGCCTCAATAGTATAACCTGTAACTGCCAGATAATTTTCATCACCACCCCACACTGCAATCTGGGGGTTGGTTTTTTTCTCTTTGTAATGAATTTCCTGTCCACCGGGCCCTCTTCGGTAGATACTCACCAATGCGGATGGAAAATTAAAATTATCCCGAAAATATTCAGCTTCTTCTTTCTGGATGGGCTTATCGAGGTTCGATTTCTTTTCTTTTTTCCCGCGGGTGGTTTTTTTCAGGTCTGAACTGTTACCAAATCTTACCCTTGAATCTTTAAAGCGTATATTAAAGGCATTGGCACCCATGGATGAAAAACTCTCCTTCAGGCTCTGGTTCATGGCTTCAATAGCGGTAATAATGCCGATCAATGCCATAATGCCAAAAGCAATGATGGCTACTGTAATACCTGTACGCAGTTTGTTACTGCGTACAGTACGCCAGGCCAGCGTAAGTGAATCAAAAATGGTCATGCCCTTCATAGAGGAATTTCTTCCTATAAAGATAACGGAGAAATCCTGTCGGCTATGGACAGTCCTGAAAAAAGTGAGGAACGGTTAGAAATAAAACCAATTCAGTATAATGGATGGCCAGGGACCTACCAGTACTACCAATGCAGCCAGCAGCACCAATCCTGCTTTGAAGCCCCCAGTTATTTCAGTCGTTTCAGCCTCTCCCTCTTTGAAGTACATGGCTTGTATTACCTTGAAATAGTAATACACACTCACGGCTGCGAAAAACAGTGCTATAATTACAAGCCAGAGGGCGCCACCTTCTTTTATAACCGCAGCCAGCATATAATACTTGGCAAAAAAACCAGCGGTTAATGGAATACCCGCCAGTGACAACAGGAATATGGTAGTAGTGAAAGCGAGTACAGGTTGTTTTTTAGCCAGGCCGTTGAACCCGTCAAATGTGTAGTCAGACATTTTAATAAGCACGGCAAAAATACCAATGGTAGCAAGACTATAAGCTACGCTATATAAGATGATCCCCTCTCTGGACAAATCGTTTCCTGCAAATAATGCAAAAAGCATAAAACCTGCCTGTGCAATACTCGAATAGGCCAGCATACGTTTTACACTCTGCTGGAAAACAGCAGTAATATTTCCGATGAGTAGAGTGGCGATGATTACAAACGACAAAATAATTTTCCATGATGGTCCCAGTACAATAGACTGGTTCTGGAACAGGCGTATAAAAGCAATAAACCCGGCTGCTTTTACAACAGTAGCCATAAAAGAAGTGAATACGCTGGGTGCTCCATCATATACATCTGGTGTCCAGAAATGAAAAGGAGCAGCAGATACTTTAAATGCCATGGCTACAAACAACAATAACAAACCTGCTACCTGAAGGAATGAAGGATTTATACCACCCATTGTTGGAATAACCGGGGGTGCTTCCAAAGCAAATGATCCTGTGGCACCATAAAAAAGTGCAATACCCATTAACATAATACCCGTGGTAAAAGAACCCATCAGGAAATATTTCAAAGATGCCTCATTACTTTTCAGGTTACGTTTATCGGCTCCTGTAAGAATATATAAAGGGATAGACAGTATTTCAATACCCAGGAATAACATCAACAGACCGTTGAAACCTGAAAGGATACTTACCCCACATAAAACGAAGAAGATGAGTGCAAAATATTCTGCAACATTGATTCCTGCTTTTTCTACGTCTCTGCCACTCAGACAAACATAAATAAATGTTGCCCCGAAAGCCAGGGTATTAAAATAGAGCCCGAATTTTTCGAAACTTAGCAAGCCATGGGTGTTGATGTTGATTTTAAACAAAGCATACGTATCGAGCAGATTGGCTGCTATCAACAACAACAATCCAACTGCTGCGATATATTTTAATACAGACTTATTATTTGTTATGATGCCACTGAACATCATAACCACACCCAATAATGCTGATAATATAATTGCGTTCATAAAACCAAATCCCCTGCGGGAATTTTGGGTAAAAGTGTTTCCACTTTTACTTGTGAATAATCAAATATTTATTTCATCCTATTTTCCTGCCATGGTAGCGCCTACTGTATCTTTTGTAAGGTCTATCATTGGCTGGGGATATACACCCAGTGCAATAACCACCAACACCAGCACTACCAATGCCAGTTTAACATTACCGCTGATATCAGTAGCATTTGCTGTAACTGCAGTTGTATTTCCATAAAACACTTTCTGCACCATATTCAACGTATACACTGCTGCCAGTATAATACTGATACCTGCAATAGCTGCTATCCATATATTGTAACTGAATAACCCGTTAAACATCAGGAATTCTCCAATAAATGCGTTGGTCAATGGCAATGCAATATTGGCAAATGCCATTACCAGCAACATGATGGCCAGTGTTGGCGCCTTTTGTGCGAGTCCACCTAAATCACTGAACTTTCTTGTACCAAGTTGTTGTTCGATGGTGTCGGCCACGATCCAGAGACCAATTACATTTACACCGTGGTTAAACATCTGTATCATCACTCCTTCAAGTCCAACACGGCTGTTGGTAAATAAAGTGGCGCTCATCAGCCCGATATGCGCAATAGAAGAATACGCAATCAGTCTTTTTATATCATCCTGTCTGATAGCAATCAGGGATGCATATAACATTCCTGTTACAGATAAAATAATAATGATTTGTGCATACTTATCTGCAGCCGCCGGAAAGAATGGCAATAACCATTTGATAACCGCAAATATGCCCATTTTTACCATCACACCACTCAGCACCATTGTAGTTGCGGTAGGTGATTGCTCGTATGCATCGGGCTGCCAGGTATGAAAAGGAAATATCGGCATCTTGATGGCAAATGCAATAAAAAATGCCCAGAATATCCAACCTTGCTGAGCTTCATCTAAATTAAGATTATAGAAAGCCTGAATGTCAAAATTGTTGGCCGGGTTCTGCAAATACAGGTAGATGATGCCTAAGAGCATAAACAAAGATCCGGCAATTGTATACACGAAGAATTTCATGTTTACCTTTATCCTGTCCTTGCCACCCCATACAGCACAAATAAAATAAATGGGTATCAATGCCGCTTCCCAACCAATGTAAAACAGAAATGCATCAAGCGCTGTAAACACCACTAATAATCCACTTTGCATGAACAGTATCAACGCAAATAGCGCATTTTGACTTCTATAATCATGCTTATATCCAGCTAAGATAATCAGGGGCACCAAAACATTTGTCAAGATGACGGTTATGATGCTAATTCCATCAATTCCAATATGAAAATCAATTCCCAATTCTCCTATCCAGGGATAATGTACAACGAATTGGGTACTTGCATCTGGAATGAAATTACAAACAATCGCCGTAGTCAGTGCCAGGGAAACAATAGATGAGAAAAGCGCAACGTGCTTTGCGTAGTTCCCCGAAAATGCCGTAACCAAAGCTCCAATCAATGGTAATAATATGAGAAGTAGTAAAACTTGTTCCATTGTGTTTTCTTGAACGATCGTTTATAGAGATAAATAAGTATACAATAACAATGAGATGATTCCTACCACCATCATAAAAATATAAAATCCAACATTTCCAGATTGCAAGAGCCGCAGTCCTTTACTTGCCTCTGTGGCACCCAAACCCAGGACATTTACAATTCCGTCTACCACCTTGTTGTCTATAATTTTATAAAAGAACACTGAAATGGCATCAAGCGGCTTTCTGATGATTGTATCATATATCTCATCAAAATAAAACTTGTTATAGGAAAGGCTTGTCAGCATAGGGCGTTTCGCCTCATCAGGTACAGGCACATGGTGCTGAGTGATATATTTAACATAAGCAAACACAATTGATACAATCACACCTAACACAGATACCGCCATTAAGATATACTCTGTAGCATGATCAGGTGATTCTCCTGAATGTTTTATGACTGGCTCAAGCCAATGGGACAACCAATGACCGCCTCCCAATGCTTCTGGGATTCCGATGATACCTCCAATGGCGGAAAGAACAGCCAAAACTATTAGCGGGGCAGTCATAGATACTGGAGACTCATGGATTTTTTCTTCGGCATGGTGAGTACCACGGTATTTGCCATAGAAGGTAAGAAACAGCATCCTGAACATATAAAATGCCGTTAGGAACGCGCCAAATACCGCTATTGCCCATAAAACCTTATCGTGAACATATACGTGCGCTAAAATTTCATCCTTTGAAAAGAAACCTGAAAACGGCGGTAAACCCGCAATTGCGATCGTTCCGATCAGCATGGTTATAAACGTTATCGGCAACTTTTTTCTCAGGCCGCCCATATGTCTCATATCCTGCTCATGGTGGAGCGCATGAATGACGGATCCGGCACACAGAAAGAGCAGTGCCTTAAAGAACGCATGCGTAATTACGTGAAAGAAAGCACCATTATAAGCCCCTACCCCTAATCCTAAAAACATATAGCCCAGTTGGGACACTGTTGAATAAGCAAGTACTTTTTTTATGTCCGTCTGAGTCAAAGCGATAATCGCCGCGATTATTGCCGTGGCCAAACCTACAATAGCAATGACGTGTTGAATAAGAGGGGCAAGATCAAATATCAGATTAGATCGTGCAATCATATAAATACCAGCCGTTACCATCGTTGCGGCATGAATCAACGCCGACACGGGTGTAGGACCTGCCATCGCGTCTGGCAACCAGGTAAACAACGGCACTTGTGCGGACTTTCCGCAGGCACCGATAAATAGTAACAGTGCAATTAAAGCGATCGTATTATCGCCTGGCAACATGCTTGCTGCCTGGGGAAAGATCTTTGAAAATTCTACGCTTCCAAAAGTCGTAAAGATAAAGAATACGCCTAGCAGAAATCCTAAATCACCAATACGGTTCATTACAAAGGCCTTTTTGGCTGCTGATGCATAACTGCTGTTTGTATACCAAAACCCAATCAGAAGGTAAGAGCATAGACCTACTCCCTCCCAGCCAATGAACATTACTACATAGTTTGATCCTAAAACAAGTAATAGCATAAAAAAGATAAACAGGTTCAGGTAGCTGAAGAACTTACCAAAACCCTCATCACTGTGCATATAGCCGATAGAATAAATATGAATCAGAAAGCCTACACCAGTAACTATAAGCAACATAATGGAACTTAGCGGATCAACTAAAAAGGAAAGCGGGATGTGCACTGCGCCAGTACTGATCCAGTCGAACAGAAATACTTCATGTGATTTATCCGCGTGTGAACCCAGCGCTGCGAAGATACCAAGGCTGATTGCAAACGAGACGAATATAACGCTGCTCCCTATAAAGGCAATAAGGTTTTTGGACAATG
>DPWF01000054.1:0-1640 GCA_003526435.1 Chitinophagaceae bacterium
GAAAATGTATGTATTCCCGGATGGATCGCCGGCACCCCAAAAAAAAATGTGGAAAAAAGAGCCGCTGAATTACTCGAACTCCTGGGTTTGAGTAACCGTATGGAGAATAAACCCAACCAATTATCGGGGGGAGAACAACAGCGTGTGGCCGTAGCAAGAGCCCTCATCAATCAACCCGATATTATTTTTGCAGATGAACCAACAGGTAACCTCGACAGTACCAATGCCCGTGAATTACACCATCTTTTTGGTTCATTGAGACAACAGTTTCAGCAAACCTTTCTCATTGTTACCCATAATGAGGAGCTCGCCTCATTGAGCGATCGTATTCTGCATATGAAAGATGGCAGGATTGTTTGATGTCGTGAATGGTGAATCGTCAATCGTGAATTAAAAACTACCTACTTCTTATTCACGATTGACGATTCACCATTCACCCAATCACACCCTCGGTTTCCAGGCTATTTCAGCTATACCCAAATGATGGGCAATAAAACGTGCAAGCACAAAAAGATAATCACTTAAACGATTGAGGTATTTAATTACCAACGGATCAACAAAAATTTCCTGCTCCTGCATATTCACACAACAGCGTTCTGCTCTTCTGCAAACACAGCGAGCTATATGTGTAGAAGAAACAGCAATATGTCCACCTGGAAGAATAAAAAATTTCATCGGAGGCAGCACTTCATTCATTTTATCGATTTCTTTTTCCAGCACGGTAATATCTGCCTCTTTTAAATCGGGCATTTTCATCAGTGGCTCTTTCTCCGGATCGCAGGCTAGTGAGGAGCCAATAGTAAACAAACGGTCCTGTATTTCTTTGAGCACAGAACGAGAATGTGGTTCATCGAAATAATCACCCACCAGTCCGATATGCGAATTCAGTTCATCTACCGTACCATAGGTTTCTATACGAATATGGCTCTTGGGCACTTTGGTACCGCCAATAAGTGAAGTCTTCCCGAGGTCACCTGTTTTTGTATATATTTTTAATGCCATGACTTTCTGCTTCTGTGTTGAGAACAAAAATAGAGCTGATTGGTTCAGTTGCTTCAAAAGGACGCTCTCGACAGGAGTTCTATGAACCTTCGGAGATAAGAGAGCTGTTTGAAGCTCTCCATAAAATCTGCCCCCTTTTATTTCTTACGATAAATGAGCCATCGATGTACTCCTGGTCTTATCTGTTTCAACCAGTCCGTCACGCAAACGCACGACCCTGTGAGCGTAAGCAGCAATATCTTCTTCATGGGTTACCAGCACAACCGTATTACCTGCCTGCTGAATTTTTCCAAATATTTCCATTACCTCTACCGATGTTTTTGAATCAAGGTTACCGGTAGGTTCATCTGCGAGTAATATGGATGGGTTATTCACCAGGGCACGCGCAATGGCCACACGCTGTATCTGTCCGCCGCTCAACTCATTGGATTTGTGATGGCTTCTGTCTGCAAGTCCAACTTTTTCGAGAGCAGCCAGCGATCGTTCCATTCTTTCCTTTTTACTTACACCGGCATAAATCAATGGAAGGGCCACATTTTCGGCAGCACTCAGTCTGGGTAATAAATTGAATTGCTGAAACACGAAACCAATTTCTGAATTACGTACTTCAGCCAAATCATCATCGGCCATTTTGCTCA
>DPWF01000054.1:1654-3327 GCA_003526435.1 Chitinophagaceae bacterium
AGTAGGTGAATCGAGACAACCGAGAATATTCATCAGTGTACTCTTACCACTACCGGAAGGTCCCATCAAAGCCACGTATTCATTTTTACGGATATCCAGCGTAATTCCTTTCAGAACAGGAATAGCCTGATTACCCATAAAATAACTTTTCTGGATGTTTTCGAGTCGGATGATCGCCTGGTTTGACATGTGCTGGCTTTGTATTTGAATGTTCTATTTTCGAATGACTGTTGGAACCCTGAAAAAACTGTCGCTGGCACCGGGTGCATTTTGCAATGCGGTGCGCCTGTCGACTGATCCTTTTACTTCATCTTCTCTCAGCACATTGAATGACTGGCCCATATGCAACATAGGCTGAACACCATCCGTATTCAACTCCGACAGTTTCTCAACAAATGCCAGCATTTTCTGAAGGTCATTTTGTATCTCCTTTTTAGCCTCATCTGCAAAATGCAGTCTTGATAGATGTGCCAGATGATCAACGAGTTCAGACGTCAGTTCCATGTAAACAAAAATAACTGAAAGCAGGTCAAATTCAATCGATTATTGTTAAGTGGCAAGATTTCAGAACAATAATAAATTTCGGGTGTTGTAATAAATAGACAGGCTCCGGGAAAGCAGGTAGTTAATTTGAAAAACTTAACATTACCTAAGGCACTAAAAATCAGGCATTTTACATTGAGTATCCACATATAGTGAATAAAAGGACTGTTAAACCTCTTACAAATTAGCGGTTTTCATCATAAATTGTAGAAACAAAATCCCCCCCGATTATGTTAGTTTACGTACTCTTAATTGTTTACCTAGGTTGCCTGTATATGGCATACAAGGGTGCGGCTCCTTCAGAAGAATAAATAAGCTATACGCAGCAATCCTACTGAAGAGCCATTAATATCAAACAGTATCGCTACTGTTTGATATTTTTTTGCCCGGCCATTACCCTACCTCATAAAAATAAATTCCCTTACCTTCGATATAAATAGTTGCATAACTAACTAATTTTACGGTAAAGCATCATTATGAAATGAGCCATAACAAAAGTTGACATCAGCTAAAATGTTTATTGGCGAATTCCATGTGACCAGAATCAATAAAAATAAACACATGAAACGTTCCATCAAAAAAGTTGCGGTATTGGGTAGTGGTGTTATGGGTTCACGTATTGCCTGCCATTTTGCAGGTATTGGTGTACAAGTGCTTTTATTGGATATGGTAGCAAAGGGGGCAGAAGAAAGCACTAAACCGGCTGAACGCAATAAACTGGTGAATGATGCATTACAGGCTGCTATCAAAAGCAACCCATCTCCGGTATATTCAAAAGCTGTAGTAAAAAAAATCAGCACGGGCAACTTTGATGATAACATGAAAGATATTGCCGGTTGCGACTGGATCATTGAAGTAGTGGTAGAAAGGCTCGATATCAAACAACTGATCTATACCAAAGTAGAACAGTTTCGCAAACCCGGCACACTCGTTACTTCCAACACTTCAGGTATTCCTATTCATATGATGGCGGAAGGAAGAAGTGATGATTTTAAAAAACATTTTTGTGGCTCTCACTTTTTCAATCCACCCCGTTACCTGCGTTTACTGGAAATTATTCCTACACCGTATACCGATCCGGAAATTGTTGATTTCCTGATGCAGTATGGCGATCTCTATCTCGGTAAAAC
>DPWF01000327.1 GCA_003526435.1 Chitinophagaceae bacterium
CATGTTTTCGGTTCTATGCAATAGCAGACCTTCACCCGATCGATCGTTCCCTGAATAATGCCCGCATTTTTCAGCTCTTTCAAATGCTGGGAGATCGTTGCCTGCGCAAGTCCGAGTTCTTCCACGAGGTCGCCACAGATACAGGCATTGGCTGAAATGATCTGCTGCAATATCGCAATGCGTGCAGGATGTGCAATCGCCTTCAAAAGTGTCGAAAGTTCGTTCTGCTCCTGGGTGAATATTTCTGTCTTTGTAAGTCCCATAATTTTTATATCGCAATATTACGATGTATAGATTTAAAAAGCAAATCAAATGAGAAATAATTGAAAGGCTGAATGCCTCGCTTCTAGTATTGAAGGGTATGAAGTCATTTTTTGACGATACATGAGCTTCGCTATAAAACAACGGTGCATGCCAAAAAGAAAGCGGGAACCGCCAAAGGCTATTCCCGCTTATCTAAATTAACGCTCTCGATGTAAATAAACGTAAAAAAAATGAAATAGTATTCGCCTGTCAAAATATTTAACTGATATAAACAAAATAGTCCGTTACTTTTTTTCTAGTTCTTTCAACTTTGCCTTCATTATTTTTATCTCTTGTTTTTGGCTTGAAATAATTTCTTCCTGTAATTTTTTTATCTCAGGGTCTTGGGAATTCGATTGCTCGCTCATTAGGATTGCAGCTGCATGGTGAGGTATCATGCCCTTTAAAAACTGTTTGTCTGAAACGGCCGTTTGATATTGAATTAATAAGAAGAATGCGATTAGACCAATTGAACATAATGAAATTAAGCTAATATTAAGTTTCTTATTACCATACATTTTGCCCATTAACGTTAGTTCAATGATAACCATAGGCATAGTCATCAAGGCTGCCATATAGAATTGGTTAATGTTTGGATAAACGTTACTTATACTGTTAACCATTGAATACATCAAAATGTACATCGCAATAAAAGAAAGCACTACCATAGCCAATAGTTTTTTGTAGGAATTTTTATGCGATGTTTCCATTTGCATATCTTTATGTTCCATCTTTTTCATGATCAATCAAGTTAAATTTCTTTTCAGTTTGCTGTTACCCACATTGTTTAATCGATTTTTGCACTTCTCAGTCGTAAAGAATTCAGAATTACAGATACTGAGCTGAAACTCATAGCTAGTGCCGCGATCATTGGAGATAATAGAATTCCAAAAACTGGATATAAAAGACCTGCTGCAACCGGTATCCCCAATACATTATACCCAAGAGCGAAAAACAGATTACCCTTTATATTGCCCATTACTTTATGGCTCAACAACCTTGCTTTTGCAATTCCGTTCAAATCACCTTTTACTAAAGTAATTGCTGCACTTTCAATAGCGACATCGGTTCCTGTCCCCATGGCGATACCAATATCTGCCTGCGATAATGCAGGGGCATCATTAATACCATCGCCTGCCATAGCTACCTTTTTACCTTCGGACTGAAGTTTTTTGATCTCATTCAACTTATCCTCTGGGAGCATCCCGGCTTTGAAGCCATCTAAATTCAAGGTTCCACTAACTGCTCTTGCTGTGTCCTCATTGTCGCCAGTAAACATAATTACCTTTAAACCTTCCTGTTGAAGTTTATGAATAGCTTCTTTGCTCGACGCTTTTATTTTATCAGAAATCACTACAAACCCAACAGCCTTATTTCCGACAGCTAAATAAGAAACCGTTTTCCCTTGCTTTTGGGCAGCCTTAACTTGTTCTGCTAATTCGGGGTCAATTTTGGCTTCAACGTGTTCCATTAATTTTTGGTTACCTAAAGCAAGTTCCTCTTTGCCAAGCTTACCTGTAACTCCTTTACCAGTTACCGCTTCAAAATTTGAAATAGGGCGGACGCTTATCTTCTTTTCTTCCCCATAGCGTAACGTTGCCTGCGCTAAAGGATGTTCGCTACTACTATTTAGTGCAACTATCCTTTCTAGAACATCCTTTTCATTGAAATCAGGATTTACATTAACGACCTTTTCCACAGATGGTTTACCTTCTGTAACCGTTCCCGTTTTATCAATAATAACGACATCAATAGCATTCATTTTTTCTAATGATTCTGCGTTCTTGATGAGTATGCCAGACTGCGCACCTTTCCCTACGCCTACCATTACCGACATTGGTGTAGCCAAACCGAGGGCGCATGGACAGGCAATGATCAATACCGCAATAGCATTTACCAGTGCATAAACATAAGATGGATCTGGTCCATAGATTGCCCATACTACAAATGTGGCTATAGCAATCAATACCACTACAGGTACAAAATATCCTGAAAGCTTATCGGCCAGTTTTTGGATTGGTGCTTTAGACCGGCTTGCAGAATTTACCATTTCAATAATTTGGGAAAGCAAGGTTTCTGAACCCACTTTTTCAGCAAGCATTACAAATGTCTTATTTCCGTTAATCGTACCTGAGCTTACCTTGTCTCCTGTCTTTTTCTCAACAGGGATGGGTTCACCAGTGATCATGGATTCATCAATAATGGCTTCCCCTGTTTTAATGCTACCATCTACTGGTATTTTTTCACCGGGTTTTACCCTCAGTAAATCCCCTTTTTGAATATCATCTATAGAAACTGATATTTCTTTATTTCCCACAACCTTTGTAGCCGTATTCGGTGCTAATTTCAATAGTTCTTTAATGGCGCTATTTGTTTTACCGTGCGCTCTGGCTTCTAAAAGCTGGCCTAGCAAGACCAAGGTCAAGATCACAGTTGCAGCTTCAAAATAAACATAGACCGTTCCATGGTGGGTTTTAAACTGATCGGGAAAAATACTGGGAAAAAGCAGGGCGACAAGGCTAAAAAGCCAAGCTACTCCCGCACCAATACCAATCAGGGTAAACATATTCAGTTTCCATGTAATTATAGATTGCCAGGCACGTTGAAAGAACATCCATGTTGCATAAAAAACCACCGGGATAGAAAATGCAAACTGAACCCAGTTCCAATATTTTAGCTCCATTAACTTAAAGATCGGATTATCGGGTATCATTTCTGACATGGCAATCAAAAAGATAGGCACAGTAAAAATGGTAGCAATCTTAAACTTGTGCAACAGGGTTTCATAGGTTTTATCTTCCTCTTCCAAATTAACCCCCAACGGCACCAAGTCCATCCCACAAATTGGACAGGAACCGGGCTGATCGCTAATGATTTCGGGATGCATGGGACAGGTAAATTGTGTTGCTTGCTTTAAGGTAGGCTGTTTTAGCAAATCCATTCCACAAACTGGGCAATGACCTGGTTTATCATACGTTTTATCTCCTTCACAATGCATCGGACAATAGTACAGCCCTCCAGTTTCTTCCTTATTCACTTTAATAGGAGTTGTGCCATGATGGTGATGAACTTTCTCTTTTGGATCCTTCTCATGGGCTTTCTTTTCAATACTGTAATTTCCCACCGCTGATAATGCTTCCTGCAACTTTTCAGTCTGGATATGTTTATCCATAGTAATTACTGCTTCGGCAGGTTCCAGCGTAACCTTAGCGGAAATGCCATCAATTCCACTCAATGCTTTTTCAACCTTGGTTCGGCAGCCCTGGCAGCTCATTCCGGTTATTTTATAGGTATGCGTCATGATTAATAAGTTAATAATTTAATGTAAGTCCAGCACCATAGCCCATATCACTATCATAGTGGGTAGATAGACCAAAGTACTTGGTAACTATATATCTAAATCCTGCCATGTACTCCTTGTCTGTATTTACCATAAATTGAAAGCGTAATTTTTTGGAGATGGGCACATCTTCCCGCATCAACTGAAACCTGACATTTCCTTTGTGATCGATGGAAGCATCTGCGATAATCAGCATCGGTAGGGTATACTGTACCCCTAACTGAAATACCTGCCTAAAGTTTTTGGTATTACTCTGTCCGAAAATGTTTTTTCCTGGTGCTAAGGATTGTCCAAATATATTTTTGTCCAATGGATCAACAGTCCTTTTTCTAAAGTCCCAACCAACGTAAGGTAATAGCCATTGATTTCGTCCGATATATCTTCCAAAGTGGCTTTCACTTTCATATCCCATTTCTTTATCAAAACCAATTCTCCATTCTGTTGTTAAACGATAACGGGTATTGGCCAGCATAATTTCACCGTCACTACCATTGGTTTCTATTCCAACCCTTGCCATTGGATGAAATTCCCTATCATCACTAAACAATTTGCGCTGTGCCAATTTAGGATCAGGAATTTCAGGATTAAGTGGAGAGTTTTCATAGCTGAAGACACGTCCCATACCGCTCATCATGTGGTAGAGGATATGGCAATGGAAAAACCAATCACCTCCTGGTTCTGTAGCAGCAAATTCAATAGTATCCCTCTCCATTGGCATGATGTCAATGATATTTTTCATTGGTGCATTTTCGCCCTGCTCGTTAACTACCCTAAAATCATGTCCATGCAGGTGCATAGGATGGCGCATCATACTATTGTTGAACAGGATAATCCTCACATTTTCACCCTTCTTGATCAGTATCTTGTCGCTTTCTGAAACCGTTTTGTTATCCAAAGACCATACATAGCGGTTCATATTCCCGGTAAGATCAAATTTCAGCTCTTTCCATGGCCCTTTCGGTAAGGTTGTTTTCTTGGGATCACGGAGCATTCCATAGTTTAACGTAACGATGTCAGGATTATCAGCGGCCATATTCATTCCTGCCATGCTTTTATCGTTTGGCATCTGCATACCCGGAATTGCTGCTTTTTTGTTTTCTTTTTTCGGTTTTTCCTCGCCTGTTACTTCCGGATACATTACTGTATTCATATCCATGGCCTGGTTCTGCATTTTCATACCTTCCATTTCGATCATGTTTCCGTTCATGTCCATCATGTCGTTCATCATTTTCATTCC
>DPWF01000169.1 GCA_003526435.1 Chitinophagaceae bacterium
GAAACAGAGAAACAGAAGAATGTCAATGATTTCCATTTGAAGTTGAACATTCCTCTGTTTCTCTGTTCTTCTGTTTTTTCAATCATCAAACCTGCTTTTCGATTTTGGTATGAGCAGGAGATTGTTTTGAAGGGTTTGTTTGAGTTGTCGTTTCACCAATTGCCCCATGGTGCGGGCTTTGTAGAAAAAAGCGGCTTCATTGAAATGAAGTGAAAGTTCTTCTTTAAGTTGCTCCAGTTTTTCTTTGGTAGAAATGGTATCGGTACTCATAATGTCGAGCAGTTCCTTGATACGGTAGCGTGAAGATACCAGTCTGTAAGTCATCATGGTTCTTTCTTCTGCCTGGTATTGTGCGATGGAAGATTTATCAAGGTATTGTAAGGCAATATCAACCAGGGTTTTATTTTCTTTGAAGAACTGGGGCAGGTATAAATTTTTTCTGCCCTCATAAGATTGCTGATCAAAATCAATTGCCCGGATGCGGTATTGAAAATCTTCAATATCTGGAATGATATTCACTACAAAGTTGTACGAACGCATGTCACCCAACAACTGTACAAAACAGCGTTCATTGAATTTTACAAATTCTTTTGCGAGACGGATCAGATTGGTATTTGAACTGTGTAAATGATCGGCGATAAAAATGTCGCCCGGAATACCGGGTATATGTTCTTCTATTAAAGTGTCTCTGTCTGTGAAGTAAGTCATCCGGTTAGGAGAGAGGAGGTGCTCCAGCTCTAAGCCATATACCCGACTCGCATCTGCCTGTTTAATATAATAGTGATCGTAATTGTCGTTGAACTTATTGACGATCCGGATGCGAAAGGGTTGGCTGTTTCCAAAATAGCAGAAGTCGATACGTGCTACATCGAGGTGTTTGATAAAACTCATGTCGCCTTCTGTTTTCAGGATGGCATAAATGCGTACCAGGTTTTCGCGCAGGTATTCCCATTCGCGCATATCGTAGGATACTTTCTCCCAGGAAGTATCTTTGCCCTGTCTGTCTTTTAACGGAACCGAGTAAGTATATCGCTGTAAATCGCGGTAACGAACAGGTAGTTTTACTTCCCGGCTATAATGCAAAAGATATTTACGCAAAGCATCGTTAATGGGGAAGATGGGTTTCTTCCTGGATGGTTTTTCTGCTTCGCCTGCGGAGATGATATGTCCGAATACATTACTCAAGTACTAAAGGTTCATTGTCTTCGAGCAGGTTAAGGTTTACAGCGTCGGCACCGGCAATACCTTCAATAGATCCTTTTATATGTGCTGCATTCAGCAATACTTTTTCCAGTTGTTTTTCCCTGGCCTTCCAGAGTTTTTCCATTGCATCACGTTCCTTCTGTATGCTGAGTTTCATGGTCATAAAGCCTTCACGTATGGCTTTCCACTGTTCACTGAATTCAGAGCCAATGAGATAATCGTATAACATGACCATTTTGTCGCCTTTGTTTTCCTGACTTTTTTTGGCATCTGCAATTTTTAAAAGTGCATTACGAAGTAAAAGGGCTACACTTCTGGCTTCACTGAAAGTACAGATATAAACACCTTCTTTTTCTCCAAAACGATCCATGTCTTTTGGCAGGGCCTGTGTAACAATAACAGCTACATCGGCACCGAGATTACGCATATCGTTTTTGAGTTTCTCGATCCAGTCGTTCTGAAAATCTTTGGTGCGCTTGCTTTCATAAATAATTTTACCGGCTTCATTGCCAAACTGGTTGCGTACGGTTTGTATACAGTCTGCGCCACGAACCCCTTTACCTACTTCTTCAATCTTATCAAATGGAAATGTGCTTTGTAACAATGATTCCAGCATGAGTTCCTGTACTTCTCCCTGTAACTGCATGCTGCCCTGTTCCGACTTTCGGCGCATTTCTTCCACCAGTTTTTTTTGGTCCTCGATCTGCTTTTCCATCTCTTTCATCCGTAACTGGTATTCCTGTTCCTTGATGCTCAGTTTTTCGGCTTCTTCTTTTGAGAGTTGTTCTTTTAGTTTTTCTCTTTCTTCCATCAGGTGTCTCTGCAATGACAACTCCAGTTCTTCTTCCTTGGTTTTGAGCGCCTGTTCTTTCTGAAGAAATTCCAGTTCTTTTTTGCGGGCTTCTTTTAGTTTTTCTTCTTTTTCTTTATCGGCTTCCTGCAACATTTTCAACTGGTTCTCAAAATCGGCAGCAATATTTTTCCGAAGCGATTCTTTTAGTTCTTCTTCCAGCTTCTTTTTTTCTGCTGCAATTTTTTTGATTGATTCCTCTTCTTTCAATTGCAGTTGTTGTTGAAAAGACTGTTCTTTTTGTCTGAACTCCTCGTCTTTTTTCTTTTGCCAGTCAACCATCTGTCCCCTCAGTTCTTTCTGTACTTCCTCTCGAATAGAGTCGCCTGGTTCGAACTGGTGGTTACAATTGGGGCAGTGTATAATAAAGTCGGCCATGTTTATTTTTTTACAAAGTAATGCTATTCAGAAAGAGAAGAAAAAAGTTCATGGTAAAGTCTCAAATCTGTAAGTTCCTGAGGCGTAAACCCCTGTTACCTGTGTCTGTAAATCTGTTTTCCGTAGATGTAAAACTGTTGCTGATTGAAATTAAGAAAAAAACATATAGGAGGATGATAGTTTTGGTAGTGATATAGCAATCTTTCAAAATTTAAAACCAATATCTATGATCAAGAAAAAAATGAACGCCATTGTAATGATCTTTTTTGCAATGGTAATAAGTGTTTCCTGTTCAAAATCTGACAAAGGCCCGGGAACCGATACAGGCATAGCTGAAGCTAGCTGGAAAATGGGCACCTATACGTATAACAGAGGAGCCAGCAGTCAGAACAGTTCTATAGTAGGTGGAGCCAATCTTCATATTATCGTAGCAACAACATCTGGTGCACCTACGCAGGGTGTTTTTTCGGGAAGTGCTGTTACTGTTAAATTTTTTGATCAGGGGCCAGGCGAATATAACCTTGTAACCGAAACAGCTTTTTCAGGTGCAAATGCCGGGAATAAAATCATGTCGATCGATTGTACCATCGGTACCGGCACTTCAACAGGAAGTACTTTATATACCTATGCATCCGGAACAGCAAAAGCACAGGTAACAAAGGTTAACAATCAATACAGGGTTACTATCGACAATGGTATTACGTTGAACAAAAAACTGGATGTAAATGGTGGAGTGGCAGGGGCACTCGCCAATTATAGCTTTACCTGCAAGTCTGTTTTTTAGAAAGGGTTCATGTGTATGTTAAGCTAAAAGAGGCTGCCCTTTTGGGTTAGCTTCTTTTTAGTTTTCGAGGAGATTCGAACTCCCATCCCCACAGTACTGTGGTGGCTACTACTTTAAAGTAATAAGTGTTCTGATTTTAGCGTCAG
>DPWF01000411.1 GCA_003526435.1 Chitinophagaceae bacterium
ACAATAAACTCGTACAAAAAGAAATTGATTCACATGTTTCGCCAAAGCTGGAGCAGGATTTTAATGATTTTTGTAAGGAAAGAATAATGGAGAAAAGTAAGTAGTGAATAGTGAGTAGTGAGTAATTCAACATCCTGGCACTCACTATTCACTAATGACTACTCACCATTTACCCCTCAAAATTTTACAGCCCATGCCCCTTCCCCAATCCCCATACATTCTTTACTCCGATGGTAACGGAAATATTTTTGAGGATACCAGCCTGTATGCAGTTGGTCGTGCGGGATGGAATGCTTTTCCTATACCTGTTGATGAATGGATAGAATTGCCCGATGGCGGCAACCTCTACGAATTACCGGGCAGAAGAGGGATAGGCATTGATGTGGTTACCGGCGATATGCGTTTGTGCGAAAAAGGATGGGCAGTTGCGGCATTCATTCCTCCTGCTCATACGGGTTTATACATATCCGCTTATGAGACTTTACCCGATGCACCTACCCTGCCTTTGTTCTGTTATACAGCAGCAGGCTGGTTCAACAATAAAACATATGTACCTGCAGTAAGAATTGAAAAAGATATCCGCCAGGAATGTGCAGGTTATGATGATAAAAAAATAAAAACGGGTACACAGCAATTACTCGAACATTACCCGGAGAATCGACTGGTAAAACATTTGATGGAAAATTGTTGCATGACTTATAACTGTCCTGCTGCAAGGAATTTTTCCTTATCACGCTGGGAATGTCCGGTTCCCACTTCTCCGGCCTGTAATGCCAATTGCGTGGGCTGTATTTCTTTTCAACCAGAAGAAGAAACCATTGTTTCTACACAAGATCGTCTCACTTTCAAACCCATGGCGGAAGAGATTGTAGAATTTACCGTGCCCCATTTAATGAATGCGCCTTTCCCGATTGTAAGTTTTGGTCAGGGCTGCGAAGGTGAGCCCTTACTCATGTGGGAAACCATTCGTCAGGCCATCATTGAAATAAGGAAACATACCAACAGGGGCAATATCAATATCAATACCAATGGTTCAAAACCAGATGCGGTGAAAGCCTTGTGTGAAGCGGGTCTCAACAGCATTCGTGTAAGCACCAACTCGGCACGTAAACATATTTATGAGCCTTACTACAGACCCAACAATTATCGTTTTGAAGACATCATCGAGAGCCTGAAAGTGGTAAGAAGTTATGGTGGATGGGCCAGCATCAATTATTTTGTTTTTCCTGGCATGACAGACAGTGTGGAAGAATATGAAGCATTACGAAAACTGATCATCGACACAGACCTTTCAATGATACAGTGGCGTAATTTTAATATTGATCCAGACTGGTATATGGGTAAGATTGGTGTACATGAAACAGGAGAAATGCTGGGTGTGAAACAGTTAATGAACCTGATACAGGAAGAGTTCCCCAAACTCAGGTTTGGCTATTTCAATCCACCGATGGAAAGAATCAAAGGCAATTACGATCAGCATTTCGCAGGTGCTGAATTATATCAATAGCAGCAACTGCAGGTATGCACCCTGGTAAAAAAGATTATTATATTGGCATTTCCCTCGCTGTACTGGCCACTATTATATGGTCGGGTAATTTTGTGATTTCCAGAGCCGTGAACCAGCAAATACCTCCTGTAAGTCTTGCTTTTTACAGATGGGCCCTTGCCAGCATTTTAATTGCACCACTGGCTTACCAGAAATTCAGGCAGCAGAAACAGCTTGTATTCCAGCATTGGAAATACCTTTTCTGGGTATCGTTGAGTGGTATTACTTTATTCAACACTTTTGTGTATGTGGCCGGGCATTATACTTCTGCCATCAATATGGCATTGATCGGTACCACATCATCTCCCATTTTTGCCACCATTATGGCTATCATTTTCCTGAAAGAAAGACTCAATATTTTCAGAATCGCTGGCATGCTTATTTGTATATCGGGTATTGTATTGCTGTTATCACAGGGTAGCTGGCAAAAACTGGCTTCCTTTACTTTTTCAACAGGAGACCTCTGGATACTTGCCGGAGCCATGGCTTTTGCCGTGTACAATATCCTGGTAAGAAAAAAACCAGCGGGTATTACACCGATCAATTTTCTCTTTGTCATTTTCTTATTCGGCACGCTCCTTCTTTTACCAGCTTATCTCATTGAGTTAAGTGTTACAGAACCTGTTCAATGGAACGGCAATATTATTGGATCCATTATTTATGTCGGACTTGGCACATCTGTCATTTCTTTCCTCTGCTGGAATGCTGCATTGCAAAAATTAGGCACAGGCACTACTGTTTTGTTTGGTAACCTTATTCCCATCTTCAGCACACTCGAAGCCGTATGGTTATTAGGAGAGCAAATCAATAATATTCATATTGTCAGTGGCCNNTTAGTAATTGGCGGGCTCATCCTTGCCAATACCATGCAACGCAAAAAAACAATTGTATAATTTACAGTATGGCTGTAAAAAAATCTTTAGCGGTCCCTGTTCATATTTTACCCATTATTGTATTATCACAATTTGCCGGAACATCGGTATGGTTTGCCGGCAATGCCATCCTCCCGGCTCTCCAGTCTCTATATCATTTCCCGAATGATATGTTGAGTAATATCACCATAGCTGTGCAACTGGGTTTTATTATGGGCACTTTATCGTTTGCCCTACTCACTATTGCAGACAGGTTTTCTCCTGTTAAAGTTTTTATGTTATCTGCATTACTGGCTGCTATGTTTAATTACCTGCTATTATTTACAGAAGGAAATATCAGTTTGATTCTTTCGCTGCGTTTTCTCACCGGCTTCTTTCTTGCGGGTGTATACCCTGTTGGGATGAAGATTGCAGCAGACTGGTATGCTTCCAACCTTGGCAAGGCGTTGGGTTTTCTGGTTGGCGCTTTGGTGGCCGGAAAAGCAGTTCCTCATTTATTAAAAGGACTGGGCGATATATCGATGTGGAAACAGGTGATTATTTATACCTCCTGTATCGCAGCAACCGGTGGCATCATGGTTGGTTTGTTGCTGAAAAACGGGCCGCATCGAACCAAAGCAAAGGGATTATCATTCAGCAACCTGCCTGCACTTTTTCATAGAAGAGATTTTAAAGCCGCCGCCTTTGGCTATTTCGGACATATGTGGGAACTCTATGCCTTCTGGGCATTTGTACCCGTTATGCTGAGTTGGTATAACCTGCACCAAACCGTTAACCTGAATGTATCACTCTGGTCCTTCCTGATCATTGGCGTGGGCACCATAAGCTGTATCATCGGTGGTTATTTTTCACGCAGATTGGGCAGTGCAAAAGTGGCTTTTGTGAGTTTATCCGGCTCCGGAATCTGTTGCATATTATCACCCTTGTTTTTTTTATTACCCCAACCCTTTTTTCTGACAGCGATGATTCTCTGGGGTTGTCTTGTGATCGCCGACTCTCCACAATTTTCTGCACTGGTTTCGCTAACAGCAGATAACAGCCAGAAAGGAACTGCTTTAACACTGGTAACATGCATTGGCTTTGCCATTACCATCATCAGCATTGAAATCATGAGTTATATTTTTATGACTGATCAACCTATCATCCCCTGGCTTAACACAAATAAGACAGTGTGTTTTATGATGATGTCACTTGGCCCCTTATTTGGGTTAATCAGTATGCGCTCATTACTCAAAAAAAAGACTACATAATTTCAACTACTATTATAAATTATATTGACCCCCGCGATGGATACAGTTACGATCATACTGCTTTGTATTGCAGCTTTCAGTGCCGGTTTTGTTGATGCCATTGTAGGTGGTGGCGGACTTATTCAAACACCTGCTGCACTTGTTTTATTGCCAGATTTACCGGTCTCCACTGTAATTGGCTCCATTAAAATACCATCATTCAGTGGTACATTCTTTGCTGCACGTCAATACCTGAAGAGAGTAGCCATGAACTGGCGTTTAACAGTTTTAATGTGTATCACAGCTTTTATTGCAGCTTTTGTGGGGTCTGAATTATTGACGGTTGTAAGTAATCGTTTTATGAAACCTGTCATTTTCATTGTATTGATCCTTGTGGCCATTTATACTTACAGTAAAAAGAATTTTGGTCAGCAGGTACACAAAAAACATTCCTCTAAAAAGATCATCTGGCTCAGTTTACTGATCAGTCTGGTAATCGGGTTTTATGATGGGTTTATCGGTCCGGGTGCGGGTAGTTTTCTTGTACTCGCTTTTATTGCCATTCTTGGTTTCGATTTTATGCAGGCCAGTGCCAATGCCAAAATCGTAAACCTGTCAACCAACCTGGGTTCAATTGTTTTGTTTTTGTTAAAGGGCAGTATTCTATGGCCTGTTGCCATACCCATGGCCATCAGCAATGCCATTGGTGGCATTTTTGGCGCGCGTTTGGCACTCCAGAAAGGTAACCGGTTCATCCGCCTATTCTTCCTGCTGGTCGTTACTGCTACTTTATTAAGATTTGGGTATGATGTGTTTTTTTCGTGAATGGTGAGTGGTCAATGGTCAATGGTCAATGGTCAATGGTCAATGGTCAATGGTCAATGGTCAATGGTCAATGGTCAATAAGGAAAACTTGGC
>DPWF01000152.1 GCA_003526435.1 Chitinophagaceae bacterium
CCTTCTGTCATGGTATCGCTCAAACGAGGCATCAAAACTACTTCCTCCATATTCGACACATCAAGAGATGCTGTTGATGCTACGGCAGGTGTTTCTGCAACAGGAGCTGCAGCAGGTGCCGGTGTAGCGACGGGAGCAGGAGTAGCTCCGCCTGCATGTTGTGCAACCAGTGCCGAAATATCTTCACCTGCTTTTCCAAAAATGGCCAACAGGTCATTCACCTGTAATTTGCCCCCTTTGGGAGTACCTATATGTAATAAAATACCATCCTGGTAGCTTTCCAGCTCCATGGTAGCTTTGTCTGTTTCAATTTCTGCCAGGAGATCACCTTTCTTAACTGCATCACCCACATTCTTATGCCAGGCGGCAATAACACCTTCTGTCATGGTATCACTCAGTCGGGGCATTAAAATCACTTCTGCCATATAGTTCGATTGCTCTTTTGTTTGAAGGCGTGAAATTAGGAAAAAAGCTGCAAGCTTCAAGCTACAAGCTGCAAGGCCTTCATTTTGACCATTATTTTAGATTTTACCCGCATTTCAGAAGTCTGATTACTGTCCCTGGGCCAGGCTATAGGCTTTTTTATCGCCCCAGGCATTCAGTAATTCTGTTGAACATATTTTGAAATCGGCCGATAATCTTTTATACAGTTCCAGAATATCCACCTGGGTTAAAGCTATTTCTCCCACACTTTCAAAACGACACCTGTACTGATTCACCAGGTTGGTAAATACCGATCCTTTAGGCCATACCTGTGTTCCCCTGTTACTGATGGTTACCAATTTGAAAAGATCAAGGGTATGTTTCAGGCATTTGTCGGCCACTAAATGAGGTTGTTCATTGCTTTCAATAAACATATCTACACCCACTATTTTCTCTATACTCGATTCTACTGTTTCCAGCATCGGATTTTTCTCCAGTTTAAAAACAGTAGGTGTTACAGGCTGATCGGCCAGTATAGGTTTGGGATTATGTACGGGCAATTTCCCGAAGTTGGCGATAATAGCTTCTGTGAATCGGGTGGTATTTACAGATGGAATACTTTTATCTCCAAAATCACCGGTATGAATACCACTCTCCAAAGTATACAGGAGCGCATTCTCAATTAGAGCCGCTGTTTCCATCAAGCCCAAATGTCTTAACATACCAATACCGCTTAGCAATAATGCTGTTGGGTTGGCAATATTCTTTCCTGCTATATCAGGAGCTGTTCCATGTACCGCTTCAAAAATAGAAATATGATCACCAATATTGGCAGATGGCGCAAAACCAAGTCCACCAACCAGTCCGGCACAAAGATCGCTAACAATATCGCCCTGCAGATTGGTGAGCACGACCACATCAAACAGGTCTGGTTTACTTACCAGTTTCATACAGAGATCATCCACAATTACATCATCCGCTTTTAATTCAGGATAATCTTTGGCCACTTCATAAAACACTTCCAGGAATAACATGTCGGTAATTTTCATGATATTGGCCTTATGCCCGCAGGTAATTCTCCTCGCACCTTTCTTTTTGGCCATTTCAAATGCATACTTGATCACCTGCATGCTACCCGGGCGGGTAATAAATCTCCTGCTCAATGCCACATCGTGCGTAAGCATATGTTCTATACCGCCATAAGTATCTTCAATATTTTCTCTTACAATCGTAATATCAATGGGAATACCGGCTTTGCTGAACACCGTATCTACGCCATGCAGTGTCTGGAAGGTACGTTTATTGGCATAGGTGTTCCAGGTTTTACGGGCGGTTACATTCACACTTTTCACACCCTTGCCTTTGGGGGTTTCCATAGGGCCCTTAAAAAGAATACCCAGCGATTCAATGCTTTGCTGTGCCTCGGGGGTCATTCCATTACTGTATCCCTTGTCGAACACCCATTTACCCATATCCACAAAATCATATTCCAAAGGCACTTTGGCGGCGGTAAAAACCGATAAAACAGCGTCCATTATTTCTGGACCAATTCCATCCCCTTTTGCTACGGCAATTCTGGTCATAATTCCTCTTTTTTAAAGTGCTGCGAAGGTAAGGGATGGAAGGTATTTTTAGTGTTAAAATAGTCTGTAGATCCTAGACCATAAACCATAGTCTAGGATCTGCAGACTATCACCTATTTTCCCTATTTTTACCCTATTCAAACCAACCTTATGGTATCCAAAATTTCAGAAGGGGTAGAGATCAGTGTGGAGACTTTTTTCCAGTCTGACTACAGCAACCCGCTGAATGGTGAGTATATGTTTGCTTATCGGATTACCATCGAGAACCACAATAATTTTACCATCAAATTACTGCGTCGTCACTGGCACATTTTCGATAGCAATGGCGAACACAGGGAAGTAGAAGGTGAGGGTGTGGTAGGTATTCAACCTGTTTTACAGCCTGGTGAACATTACCAATATGTGAGCGGCTGCAATCTCCGAACGGAAATGGGCAAAATGCATGGAACCTACCAGATGGAAAAACAGCATACCAAACAATTCTTTGAAGTAAATATTCCCGCTTTTGATATGATTGTTCCTTCCAAAAAGAATTAATACCTAACCCCTAACGGCTAACCCCTATCCCCCAACCCCTAACCCCCATATATACAGTTGTTAGAGAGTAGAAGTTAAGTCCGTATTAGATATCAGGGCTTGTACTTCGCTTCTTCAAATATTTTTTTAGCAGGAGTCTCCATCAACATTTTCATATTGCCCTGATCTTTCTGTTGCGACATCCATTTTTTTACGATCTGCCCCCCGACAAACTGACCAATAAAACCAGGTGAAGCCTGGCCCAGTGTAGGAGTATTGGGCGCTTCGTTCATATAATCACGAATCATTTCAGGGTCGTTGATAAAAAGCAGGTTGTTCTGTATAAAAAAACTCCAGATATTTTTTTCATTCTCCAAACAGCCTTCCAGTTGTTTTTGTGTGTAGCCTGTTTTCAATGAATCTGCTGCATAAGGCATGAGTTGATCCAGCAGATACAATCGTTTTCCGGCTTCTACCATCTGTTCAACCAGGGGTTTACCAGCATACATCGGCGGATATAAATCATCAATAACATTTTTAATTGCATTAACCGGAATATAGATCCTGTCAAATCTTCTGGAAATATACCTCGGATACAATTGCTGGCCTTCTTCAGTCAGGTATAAAGGATGATTACTTCCAAGGTACAATTGTAAGCCTACTCCCAACCCATCAGGTGTTATAATACTTCCGTAACTGTTTAACGGTCCTATAAATGTGATGATTTTTTCAGGCAGGCGGTAATCCGGGAAATAATGTTTTACCAAACGAAGTCCCTGCTGTACTTCATTCACTTCTTTATTAAGATCAGGAAACATGGCTGACACATCTTTGGCCATAACCTGATAGGTTCGAATAAAAAAAGGGATATCACGTGAAACAGCATCTGGTGAACTACCGAGAATATTGAACAGAAAATCCTGCGTAAAACCATGGTATTCTGTAGTAAGCTCCTGTAAAGACTCAGCTATCTTTATTGTATCCAGTGCAAAAAAAGATTTTTCAAAACGCTGCAGACTAACGGGCGCCCGGATAGCCGACACATCGGGAACATTACGTTTGCTGCTACAGGCAAAACTTACGATCATCAACAATACCACATACCATCTGTTCATACTTAGCTGGTTTTTACAAAGATGCTGATAAAACCTTGAGCACAAATCAAAGAACCCTGTAAAACCTATGCAAAAGTTACAGAACTTCGCAGTTGAAGCTTATTAAACAGGTGTTTGTATGAAGATCAGTATCGCACAGCAGAATTACCATATCGGAAACTTTGAAGCCAATACGGCTAAAATCATTCATGCCATCAAAGAGGCAAAAACAGCAGGTGCTGATATTATCATGTTCAGCGAAATGAGTATATGTGGTTATCCCGCCAGGGATTTTGTTGAGTTCAATGATTTCATCAATAAATGTTATGAAGCGATTGATCTGATAAAAGAACATGCAGATACAATTGCTGTATTGATTGGTGCACCCGCCCGCAATAATATCAAGAAAGGAAAAAATCTTTTTAACGCTGCTTTTTTTCTGTATGAAAGAGAGGTCAAGGCTGAGATTCATAAAACATTATTACCCACTTATGATGTGTTTGATGAGTACCGTTACTTCGAACCGGCCTACGAATGGAAAACTGTTCCTTTCAAAGGAAAAAAATTAGCCATTACTATTTGTGAAGATATCTGGAACATGGGCGACAACCCATTGTACAGAATTTGTCCGATGGATCAGCTCATGGAACAAGCACCTGACCTGATGCTCAACATCAGCGCTTCTCCTTTTGATTATACACATGATGAAGATCGCAAGTCTGTCATCAAAGCCAATGTGCAGAAGTATAAGATTCCTATGTTTTATTGCAATGCAGTAGGTAGCCAGACAGAAATTGTATTTGACGGTGCTTCACTCGTATTCGATAAAGATGCCAATCTCTGTGCCGCATTACCCATGTTTGAAGAAGCGATGGTAACAGTTGAACTGAATGATGACGGCAGTATACAGGCACCTATACTCGAACCTGCGAGCCGTGTACCCGATAAAGAACTCAACCCCGCTACACTTGAACCAGCATTAAATATTGCACAGGTGTATGATGCACTCATCATGGGCATACGTGATTATTTTTCAAAAATGGGTTTCAGCAAAGCCATATTGGGTTCTTCTGGTGGAATAGATTCAGCAGTAACACTGGCCATTGCCTGCGATGCATTGGGTGCCGAAAATGTGAGGGCCATTTTAATGCCGTCGCCTTACTCAACCGACCATTCTGTAAACGATGCGGTGGAACTAAGTAAAAACCTGGGCAATCCATATGATATCATCCGTATTGATGAAATATTCAATGCCTTTATACATACTCTTGATCCTGTATTTAATGGTTTGCCTTTTTCACTGGCCGAAGAAAATATCCAGAGCAGAACAAGAGGAAATCTNNATTGCCAATAAATTTGGATATATACTACTGAACACTTCCAATAAAAGTGAACTGGCTACCGGTTATGGCACATTGTATGGCGATATGGCCGGAGGTTTGGGAGTACTAGGCGATTGTTACAAATTGCAAGTGTATGCGCTGGCAAAATACATCAACAGAGAGAAGAAAATCATTCCTGAAAATATCATCAGCAAAGCACCCAGTGCAGAACTAAGACCCAATCAGAAAGACAGCGACAGCTTACCCGATTACAGTCTGCTAGACCAGGTACTCTATCAATACATAGAAAAAAGAATGGGACCGGGAGAAATTAAAGCTTTGGGTTATGATGCTGCACTTGTTGACCGCACATTGAAAATGGTGAACAACAACGAGTACAAACGAAACCAGTTCTGTCCCATCATCCGTATTTCTCCAAAAGCATTTGGGGTGGGAAGAAGAGTACCGATTGTGGGAAAGTATTTGAACTAACAAGCTTTGCTATTTCAATAACAGCTCACCTTCTCTCTTTCTCTTTGTTAAAAACACTTAGAAGAAGTACACTAAGAACATCAGTAGTTTTTTTAACCAGGAGAAAGGGAGTCTTTTTTTAGTTTCAAAAGTTTTACGAGCAATAGATTCACATAGAAAAGTAGATTCTTTACTATACACAAAATGTGTTGATTTATTTATGTAGTTTTATTGCCATCACAACCTATCAGGTAAACAGATCATTGCTTTTTAAATAGCAAACAAAAAGGGAACCTGTTGTACAAGTTCCCTTAAAATCTTTACTTGATTACGTTTCCACGAAAGAAAGAGGCTTTATCAAGTCTGTCTACTACAAAATTATTACAGTTTTACGAAAGTAACAACCATGAAATTTAATCTGAGGGACAAATATTTGTCCGCACCCCGATACGCCCGTTATTTAATAGCAACTGATTATAATAAAGTCAGGGCGAAACATTTGTACACGGCCAACATTCGTTTGTCTCAGGCGTTCCACCCAGTGTTGAGTCAATTTGAAGTGGTGTTAAGAAACAGTTTAAATACCGTATTAACTTCTCATTTTGCTGATCCTGACTGGATTATTCATCAGAAGACAGGTTTCATGAAACATCATTCATTAAAACATTCACATTATTTTCTGAAGACATGTGTTGAGAAAACAGAAACAAAACTCATTCGCAAAGGTATTAGTGTAACAAGTGGTAAAATAATAGCAGATCAAACTTTCGGATTTTGGTTAGCATTTTTTTTATCGCATCATTACTCACTGGTTGGTGGGCAACCCATTCACCTGTTTCCTTATAAACCATCCGCTGAAAACAGGGCAAGCATTCATGATAAGTTACATACAATAAAAAATTTCAGAAACAGGGTGAATCATTGTGAACCATTATGCTTCTCTGCCATAAATATTGATTGCACCTATGCATTACACATCAAAACTAAGATTTACGATTTAGTACAATGGGTAAACCCTACGCTTGTTTCTTTTTTTGAGGAAATTGACAATATAGAAGGCAAGATCAAGAAGGTTGATAATTTATAAACACAAATTAATAGTAAACACTATTCATGTATCACCATAATCGGCACATGACTATGATACGCTAATTTCTTTGTGGCGCTTGCATGAAATAAACCTTCAAACAAACCATGCTTTTTAGGGATGATAATAATCAGGTCAATCATTCTTTCCTGTGCCACAATATTTACTGCTTCCACAAAATTGTTGTTGTTTTCAAAATGATACTGTGGGTGGTAGCCATCTAATAATGTATCAAGCATCAGGCTTTCAAAAGGTGTATTGGGCGACCAGTTCCTGTTTTCTTTATCTACATGTAATACAAAGAGTTTGGCACTGGTAGCGTCCAGTATTTGTTTAATGGGCTGCACAGGTGTTGTTTCTACCACTTTATTAAAATCGCAGACCAACATTACTTCTTCAATTTTGGTAAAAATGGCTTTGGGTGGCACAATGATTACGGGTACCGTTCCATTTTTAGCCACACTCAATGCATTACTGCCTATTATTTTTTCTTCGAGCAGGTTACCACCAGTTACACCCATTACAATGAGTCCCGCTCCTGTTTCCTTACAAATTTCATCCAGCCCACTTCCCAAATGATCGTACCTGGCCAGGGTATTTATTTTAATCGTTGATGCACAAAACGGACAAATAACAGATTTGAAATGTTCCAATGCTTTCTCACTGCTTTCTTTCAACGTATCAATGTCGGGCATCACCACCGTAGGCACCATCGGGTCTATATTTACGGGGGCCTCATAGGCATGATACAGAATGATTTCTTCTGTATGTAGCTGTTCTGCCAGTTTAAAGGCATAAAGAGCGGCGTTTTTGGCGGCGGCAGAAAAATCGGTTGGAACAAGGATTTTTTTCATATCACATCTTTATGTAGTAAAACTATCAAGAACCGTGCGCAAAAAATATGACATTGGTCAGGGTAGCAGTTGTTTTTTGTCAGTTTCTCAACAGTAATCCTTTATATAGACCGTTTATTGTTAAATGCTGTTAATCACATATAATTCACCCATAAGCGGTTTTATCGCTTGTTATCTTTGCGATGCAATATTATCTGCATGAAAAAATTTTACTTTTTATTGTTCGCGGTACTAATGATCAGCTTTGCCTTTTCTGGTTGTAAAAGCCTGTCTTTTACACAAAAAACACTACCGGCCGAAATACCTGTTCAGGATTATTCAAAATCCATTGTTGTGATTGACGCAGGTGAAGTGTACACACCCGGTCTTGCCATCACAAAAAAAAGGGAAGCAGTGGTTACAAGTATCAAGAATATGTATTTCTCCAATTTACCTGATGTACTCAGAAAAGATTTACAAATTCCGGCATTCAGAGATACCATTCTTACTGATGAGGAGAAAACAAGGTTATTACAAAATGATGATGCCGTACGACTAAAACTCGCCACTAAATATGGGGCCAATATTTTCATCATCTTACAGAATTATGAAGGCGGTTTTAGCCAGGATGAAGTGGTACGTACCAAAAACAATGATGGTAGCACCAATAAAACCGCGTATTATTCTGTTTTCTTCAACACAGATATTACATNNATTACAGTTATACAGGGCGATCAGTTATACCGTAAAAGAATTGTAGCCAGCAGAGAACATTCTAACCGTTCGGTACTCAGTGGCTTATTGGCAAGAGGACCCGGTTATGAGGCTAACAAAAAAGACATCATCTCCATGGCCAACAGAAATGCCGGTAATATATCCGGCCTGTTCAGAGAAAGAAGAGGAATGATGAATGGACGTGGAGAATTTATTGAACATGGCAGATAACCCTTTTGAATAGGACTCTGCGCAACCTCTATTACCTCTCGTTCTCTTCGGTAAAAAATATCAGACTGCAATCATTAACATTAAAACTCACCGCAGAGAACAAGAATTCGCAGAGATTATTTATAGTATCAAAGATGCTCAATAATTC
>DPWF01000320.1:0-9216 GCA_003526435.1 Chitinophagaceae bacterium
GAGGTTACCGGTAGGTTCATCGGCCAGTAATAGTTTAGGCTTTGTTACGATTGCCCTTGCTATGCCTACAAGTTGCTGCTGACCGCCTGAAAGTTGCGAAGGGAAAAGGTCTTTCTTCCCCACTATATTGAAACGATCCAGTATATCGGCCACCATGGCCTGTCTTTCCGATTGCTTGATGTTATGATACAAAAGGGGTGTTCNNCAACTATGGCTTTGCGCTCAGATGATTTCATGTCCTGGTAAATAAGCGGCGTTTCAATATTTTCATAAACCGTTAACTCATCAATGAGATGATAAGCCTGGAAAACAAAGCCTATGTTTTCTTTATACAGTTGCGAACGTTGTTTTTCTTTCAGAGAAAACACATCTGTATCATTAAACAAATACTGGCCTTCTGAAGCTTCGTCGAGCATGCCGATAATATTGAGCAGGGTAGACTTGCCTGAGCCAGAGGGTCCCATGATGGAAACAAAATCTCCTTCGCCTATTTCGAGGTTAATATCTTTTAGGATGAATACACGGTTGCTACCTGTATTTACCCATTTGAATATATTTTTGAGTTGTATCATAATAAATGTGATTACTGTTTAGATCAATAACGATTTTGTTATTCTGTTCTTAAATTTTTAACCGGATTAATAGATGCAGCTCTTGCTGCGAGCAAACCGGTGGTAAGTAAAACCAATGCCAGACCTATCAATGCAGCCAAAGCAAATAACCACCAGTTGATATCTATCCGGTAAGCAAATGACTGTAGCCATTTATTGATACTCAGAAAAGCAAGCGGGAATGCAATTACCATTGATATCAGGGATAGCTTAATAAAATCGGCAGACATAAGCCGGATGATATCAGTAACACCTGCACCCATAATTTTTCTTATACCGATTTCCTTTATGCGCTGTTGTGCAGCATAAGAGCAAAGTCCTAGTAAACCAATACAGGCGAGTAAAATAGAAATACCGGTAAAAATGTTGAATACTTTGCCCAAACGAATTTCTGATGTATACATGCTGTTAAATTCATCATCCAGAAATTTGAATTGGAAGGGGCGGTGAGGGGCCAGTTCTTTCCATTTGTTTTCAAGACCGGATAATATGGTGCTGATGTTTCCTTTGGTTGTTTTTACGAGAAGGATACTGCTCCATTGCGTTGGGAAAAGCACGAGCGCGCCAATTGGGTTATGTATGGAGGCAAAATGAAAATCCTTTATCACAGCTTTTACAAAACCTGGTCTGGTATCATCCAGAAACATTCTCTGTCCCACTGCTTTTGAGGGTTCCCAGCCTAGCTGTCTGGCCGCTGTTTCATTGATGATAAAAGGGAAGTTTTTCAGTGCAGGGTCCATATCGAAAGTATAGTCTTGTACATTAGCGATATCGTTTTCGGTGAAATTGGAACCATACAATACTTCAAGACCTGCTGCTGGAATAAATTCTTCATCCACAGGGTCGGCTTTAACGTTGAGCTGTGTATTAGAAGGCATCTGAGCGCTCCGCATATTATATCCACCAAGTATATTATGAGGAGAGTGCTGTGCCCTGCCCACATAAGTAATACCAGGTACTTTTTTGAGTTCGGCTTTGAAAGCACCGATTGTAGCCATTATTTTACTGTCAGAAGGAAGTATAATAACCTGTTCCCTGTCGAAACCCATTTTTTTATTGCGAATAAAATGCAACTGTTTTTGTATAATAAAAGTAGATACGAGTAAAAAAAGAGAAATGCCAAACTGGAACACAGTAAGTGATCGTCTCAAGGTGTTTCCCGAACTTGTTCTGGCAAAAGAACCTTTTAATACTTTGATCGGCTGAAAACGTGAAACAACCAGCGCAGGATAGCTTCCGGAGAGTAATATGATGATGATGATAGCGCCGAGTAAAGAAAGTATGATTGTTTTTGAATAAAACAAACTCATCGGAATTTCTTTATTTGTAAGCTGATTAAACAACGGGAGGAGCAACCATACTGTAATAACTGTTAATACTGTAGCTAGTACGGTAAGTACCACCGATTCGCCCATAAACTGAACAAAAATCTGTTTTATAGTAGCACCCGCAGTTTTACGGATACCCACTTCTTTGGCACGCTCAAGAGATCTTGCAGTATTAAGGTTGATATAGGTAAAACAGGCAATTAACAATATCAGTAAAGCCACACCTGTTATGATATAGATGTATAAGATATTGTTATTGGGCTCAAAACTGTCATAAGGCGATCGAAGATGAATCGAAAAAAAAGGTTCAAGAAAATAAGTAAGATGTACACTACCCTGATCCTTCATCTCCTCTTTAATGAACCCAGGGATCTTTGCTTCAACGGTTTTAATATCATCGGGAGAGCGCATCATCAGGTAAGTAGTATAATTGGCATTCCAGTAAGTTCTTTCCTGGTTGGCTTCCAGTGAAGAGAAAGAGGCGAGCATATCAAATCGCATCTGTGAATTGGCAGGGATGTCGGCCATAATGCCTGTTACTTCAAAAGGAGTGCGTGTTGAACTCATTAACAGAACCTTTCCAACAGGGTCTGTATTGCCAAAATATTTTCGTGCCGTTGATTGTGTAAGAATAATTTTTTTACTGCCTGATAATGCAGTTTTTGGATTGCCCTGTAGTAGTGGAAAATCAAAAAGAGTAAAAACAGTTGAATCGGCAAACATTACTTTTTTCTCAGTAAAGAGTTTGTCTTCGTAAGCAATAACCCTTTCCAACTGGTGCATTCTTACACCTTCTTCAATTTGGGGAAACTGTCTCTTAAAAGCTGGGAGCACTTTGGTACTGGTAAAATTACCGGTCGTTGTACTACCTCCTCCAAAATTATATTCCATAATCACCCTGGCAATACGGTTACCTTTGCTATGAAAACGGTCATAACTGGTTTCATGTGCGATATAAAGTGTAATCAGGATACAACAGGTAAGTCCTACAGTAAGACTGAAAATATTGATAGCTGTATAAAACCTGTTTTTGAACAGGCTCCGTAATGCGGTTTTCAGATAGTTCTTAAACATATTGTTGATATTATGTTGTGATCAATCCATTTATTCTGACCGTAAATTCTTTACAGGGTTTTCCATCGCTGCTTTTATCGCCTGTATACTGATGGTGAATAAGGCAATGGCAGCAGCGGTTAAACCTGCCAGCAGGAATATCCATAGCTGTATATTGATCCTGTAAGCGTACTCATTCAGCCATTTCGACATTACCCACCAGGCAATAGGTGTGGCAATCATAATGCCTACCCCAACGAGTACAATAAATTCTTTGGAGATTAACTGAACAATATGACTCACAGATGCACCCAGCACTTTTCTGATACCTATTTCTTTGATTTTTCTTTCTGCCGTAAAAGCAGCCAGACCAAATAATCCCAGAGCAGCCACCAGGATAGTGATGATGGCAAATAGTAACATCAGTGTCGTTATTTTCTGATCGGTCTTGTATAATTTGTCAAAGTCCTGGTCTAAGAAACTGTAGTCAAAAGGAAATTTAGGGAACAATACTTTCCACTTATTTTCAATGGCCGATAATTGGTCTCCGATATTACCTGGGGAGAGTTCCATAAAAATGGTATTTAACCAACCCGACTGCCCATGTATCATCAGCGGAATAATTTTTTCATGCATGCTTCTGAAATGAAAATCTTTTACCACGCCAACAACGCTACCTGTATCTCCGTTCCACTGAAATCTTTGTCCAACATAGGGTTTACGCATACCCAGTTCTTTTACAGCAGTTTCATTCAGCACATAAGAATGTTTATCAGCTTTGTTATGATCCATCAGCCATCGGCCTTCTTTTATTTCCAGGTTGAATAGTTTTGGAAACATGGCATCGGCCGATAATACAGCGATAGTGGGGTTGAAATCTTTGGGTCTTCCATCCCAGTCAAATGATCCGGATGATGCACTTTGGTGGTCAATGATGGAACCGCTGGCCTGAGAAATTCTTTTTATACCTGGCACCTGCATAAATGATTGCTGCATGGTTTGAGTGAAAGAAGTAATTGCTTCCTTACTCTTCCCTTTCATGGCGAACCATGGTACTGTTACTTTGAGTATCTGGTCCTTTTGGTAGTTACTATCTGTTTGTTGAATATGCTGCATCTGTAAATAGGCAATGATGGTACAGGCAATGAGTGTAACAGAAATGGTAAATTGTGTTACTACCAGTGCTTTCCTGAACAAACTGTCTTTGATGGTAGGTAAACTGCTGCCTCTTAATACCTGCAAAGGTTTAAAAGAAGTGAGTACCAGGGCAGGATAAACACCATTCAATAAAGTAGCAATAGCAAGTGTACCCACAATAAGTGTCAGTACCGGCCAGTTAGACAGAGACAGGCTGAAGTTGTTTTCTGTAAACTGATTAAAATAGGGCAGACTAAACTGTACGAGTAACATGGTGATGCACAAAGCAGCCAGACTTACCAGTGCCGATTCGAGCATGAGTTGAAAGAAAAGTGTTTTGTTGCTGGCACCATTGATTTTTCTGATGCTGATTTCTTTGGCACGCATACTGGCCCTTGCTGTACTGAGGTTTACATAGTTGATACAGGCCGTTAATAAAATCAGTAGAGCAATAACCAGGAATACGGTTACCATTTGCTTATTGGTATGTTCAAATGTGTAGTTCTGTAAACCTGTCTCAAAGTGCATATCCTTTAAACCAACCAATGTACTTTTAATGGTTGAGTCTTCTTTGTTCTTTCTTAAAATTCCGGTAATCTTGTTTTCAACCTTTTCCTGGTTACTGTGTTCATTCAGCCGTATAAATGACAGGTAATTAAAATTGCCCCAGCTCTCATCATTTTTTCTGCGTGCCTCATTTTTCATGATACCTGCAAGATTGCTGAGTATATCAAACCTGAAACTGGAGTTAGACGGATTATCTGCCACAACAGCATTTACTGTATAGTAGAGACTATCCATTTTCAACACTTTACCGATCGCATCTTCATTGCCAAAATATTTTTTGGCTTTTGAATCTGTTAAAACCAGTCCGTAAGGATTTTGTGCGAAATCAGTCAGGCTACCCGATTGCAGTTTGTATCGGAACATCGAAAACCAGTTGCTGTCAACATAAGCAATATTGGACTCTTTCAATAAACTCCCTTTATGTTCAAAAATGAGCGGCGACCATGTACCTGTCGCCATCTTTGTTACCTGATTGATTTCCGGAACCTGTTTACTGATCATATCGGCATAGGGTAGTGGAGAAGATTCCCATACCCATGTTTCACCGGGAGATACTTTGATGTGATTGGTAATGCGATAAATCTGGGCTGCTTTATTATGATAGTTATCGTAATTCAACTCATTAATAACCCATATCATGATCAGAAACGAAACTGTCATGCCGATAGAAAGTCCACTGAGATTAATGAGTAGTGTTCTTTTCTGTTTAATGAGGTTGCGATAAGCGTTTTTAAACATAGTATCCGGTATAAAAGGTTCGTTATTCTGTTCTTAAACTTTTTACAGGGTTTGCCATTGCCGCTTTTAGTGCCTGGGTCGATACTGTAATAAAAGCTATGGAAAATGCAATCAGTCCGGCCAGTATAAATACCCAGGCAGGCATAGATGTTCTATAAGCAAAATCCTCCAGCCATTGCTGCATCATCCACCAGGATAGCGGAATAGCAATTGTCATGGCTATCATTACCAGTTTCATAAAATCACCGGAAAGCATTAGTACCAGTTGTGAGCTATCTGCGCCCAAAACTTTCCTGATACCAATTTCCTTATTGCGCTGTTGAGTGGCAAAAGCGGTTAGCCCGAAAAGACCCATGCAGGCAATAAAAATGGCGATCAGAGCTGCAGCGATAAATACTCTACCCAGGTTTTGTTCAGTGAGGTATTGACTATTATAGTTTTCGTCTGCAAAAAAGTATTCAAAGGGATTGCCGGGGAAACGTGCCTGATAAATATTCTTCAGGTTGGCAATTTTGGTTTGTAAATCTGAAGTGCTTATCTGGAGCGAGAAATAGCCAAACGAAACAGATGGAAGAAAAATAACAGGATCGATGGGTTGACGAAGTGATAAATGATGATAGTCTTTTACCAGTCCGATGATTTCATATTCATCACCCCAAAGTATTTTTTTTCCAACAATATTCTCTTTTGTATTAAAGCCCATTTGTTTAGCCGCAGTTTCATTGAGTAGTACTTTTTTTGTATTTCTCCATCCGGCATCGGCCTCGTCAGGCGTGTAAGAACGGCCCTGTAACAGGGTAATGCCATAAGTATCAAAATACCTTTGGTCGGTAATGAACATGGCATAATTTTTTTTCTCATCTCCTTTTATGGGATTCAGGCTGGTAATACCATCTGTATTGAAATTATAACCACGACCAGGTACATTATTTGATGCGGCGTATTTGCTAACATAAGGAAGTGTTCCCAATGTATTTTTAAAGTCGCTGTTTCTTTGTGCCTGATCGTCTGAAGCAATTGTTGGGCCTTTGATTACAAGGAGCTGTTTCATATTCAATCCCTTGTTTTCCGACTTCATAAAACTGAGTTGTTTAATGACAACAATAGTGCCTACAATCAGTAAAACAGATACGGTAAACTGAAACACAACTAATATCTTTCTGATACCATTTCCACCACTGATGCCCAGTTTACGGCCATGTAATACATCGATGGGTTTAAACCTGCTGAGGGTAAAGGCAACATAACCACCAGCCAATAAGGCGCCGAGGATAATAATGAGTACAGCAGTTACCCAACTAAAGTCCTGCAGGAAAATGCTGAGTGAAAGTGTTTTGCCAGTAATGCCGTTAAACAGTGGTTGAACTATCTGAACAATCAGAACAGACAATAAGGAGCAACATAAAGTGATAACCAGCGTCTCTGTTAAGTAATGAACAATGAGTTGCCATTTATTGGCACCTAATACTTTTCTTATGCCTGTTTCCTTTGCTCTTTTCAGGGCAAGGGCTGTAGACAGATTGATATAGTTGATCCATCCGATGATCAGTATCAATGCAGCAACGGCCCCCATTGCCCATACAAAACCCAGGCTGCCGTAAGTTTGTAACGGATAATCGAGGCTTGGTGCTAGATGTAAATATTTAAAGGGTTGAAGCAACACTTCGGTCTGTTCTTCGCCTGTTTTTGTTTTCCTGTAAAGGTCTGTGATTGATTTAGCCACTGTTTCTCCAGTAACTGCTCCATTCAGTTTAAGATACAAGTTTACAAAACCGGATTCCAATGTGGCAGGATCGGCCCAGTCATTGCCATCACGATTTTGTGCTGATGATAGGGTATTGATAGAAAGGATAACAGATGTGCGGATATCAGATGATGCAGGGATGTCTTTAAATACACCGGTAATGGAATAATCTGTTTCTCCAAACTGGTTATTGATGGTAACGCGTTCGCCGATTACATTCGTGCGTTTAAATAATTTTTGCGCTATCGATTCAGCAATTGCCATGGTTTTGGGCTGCTCTAATGCACCATTGCCATCAATTAATGAGAAGCTGAATACTTCAAAAAAATGGTCATCTGCATATATGATATCTTCTTCCCTGAAACTGTTATTGCTAGCATCATTACCCGACTTGTGCATAACACCTGCACCCAGTCCCTCTGCAATCCTTATATACTCATCAATACCAGAAATACTTTTTTTTAATAAAGGAGCATATCCCGGCGCAATATAATTGGAGACAACAGCTTCTTTGGGTTGACTGACTGAAATACGATATAGGTTGTTATAATTTTTATGAAAGCGGTTACTGTTTTTTTCAGACCGGGTATATTCAAGTATCAACAGGAACACACTGATGCCAATGGTTAGTCCTGCAATATTCAGGAGAGAGAAACTACGGTTTCTCCAGAGATTCCTGACAGCAATGGTGAAATAACTTTTTAGCATACAAGGGTGTTTGTTGTTAGTGATGACTTATTATATCATTCTGTTCTTAAACTTTTTACAGGGTTGGCCGTAGCTGTCTTGAAAGCGTTCAGTCCAACCGTAATCAGGCAAATGAGTAAAGTGATTAAGCCTACAATAAAAAATATACCGATATTGATATTGATTCTGTAACTGAAATTCGTAAGCCATGCTTTCATCATCCACCATGCAATTGGTATTGCAATGGCAAATGAAACAAGAACAAGCAATAAAAATTCTTTTGACATCAAGGCGAGCAGGCTTTGTACAGAGGCACCCAAAATTTTCCTGATACCTATTTCTTTGGTTCTTCTTTCGATAGAGAATGAAACAAGACCGAATAAACCCAGACAACAAATAAAAATGGCCAGACTCGCGAAAATAAATGCAAGCCTACCGATCAGTTGCTCATTGGCAAATTTTTCATTGAAAGCAGTGTCGGCAAAAGTGTATTCAAAGGGGAATTCGGCATTGTATTTTTTATAATTGGTTTCTATTACCTGCAATGCTTTTTTCAATTCAATACCCTGCTTCACACGGATGTTTAAACTGCCTATCCAGTTAGGATCGTATGCCAGCATGAGAGGAATGGGTAATGCATAAGGAGAAGTCATGATGAGGTCATCAATAATACCTGTAATACGTCTTTCTCTGCCTGCCCATGAAATAGTGGACCCCACTGGATTTTTGAGTTTCATAACACGAATGGCTTCTTTATTCAGTATCACACAGTTGCTATCACCTGTTTTAAAGTCTCGTCCTTCCAGTATCCTGGCTTTCATCATATTGGTGAAATTTTCACCAGAGCCCAGGAAGCCAACGATCAGATTGGGGTCTTCGGGTGCACCAGCCCATCTTACTCCTGAGGTAAATCCAAAAATAGTGCTGAGGGGCATGCTGGTAACATTTACAGCATCTATCATTCCACTTTGAAGTAATGCATTTCTCATTACTTCATAATTCTTTCCCATCTCATTGTTGGCAGTAACCATGATCAGGTTATTGGTATCATAACCCAGATCTCGATGCTGTACATGTTTAATCTGTTGGTAAATGATAAGGGTAGCTGAAATGAGTACAATTGATATGGCGAATTGAGCTGTGACTAGAATTCTGCGTGGTAACAACGCCTGTTTGCCGGGAAGAAAACTTCCTTTCAAAACCTTTACAGGTTTCATGGCTGAGAGATAAAATGCAGGATAGCTGCCGGCAATAACGCCTGTGAGTATAATAATCCCGAGAATACCCAGCCACAATAATGGTGCATGGTATGGAATGGTAATCTGTTGGTTTAATAAGCGATTGAATAAGC
>DPWF01000320.1:9228-15760 GCA_003526435.1 Chitinophagaceae bacterium
ATAAGGGGAGTCCTATATAAATCAAACCTGCAGCTACAATAAATGCGAACACAGACATCAGTAATGATTCGCATAAAAACTGTAATAACAATTGTCTTTTTTCAGATCCCAGTGTTTTACGTATACCAACTTCACGGGCTCTTTTTTCTGAACGGGCTGTAGAAAGATTCATGAAATTTACGCAGGCAATAATGAGTATGATAACGGCGATCCAGGTAAACAGGTTCACATACTGGATACGGCCACCGGTATTCTTACCATCTCTGAATTCTTCATAAAGTCTCCATTTGCTCATGGGCTGAAGTAACAGACCACCCCTTGTAGTTGGGTTTTCCGAAGGAGAACTTTTCTTAATCAGGGTTAATAATTTCTGTTCAAGTGAGGCTATGTTGGTTCCTTTTTTAACCTTGAAAAAAGTTCTGTTATTACAGTTGACCCAATCGGTAAGTGATTGTTTAATCCAGTCTGATGACGCGTCAAAAGGAATAATGGCGTCAAAAAGCAGGGTAGAAGAAGCACTCACATCTTTTATGACTCCTCTCACTGTTACAGTCCTGTATCGGTTGAGTTCCAGCATTTTTCCAACTACATCTGTATTATTGAAGAGCGCTTTGGCGGCACTTTCAGTGAGTACAATGCCATTCGGTTCTTTGATAGCCGATTCATCACCATGAATAAAATCATAGGTAAAAACATCAAAAAAATCATTGGTGACAGAAATAGTAGGTCGTTTTATCTTTTTTTCGCCTACGGTGAACATCATATTTTCACCATATGCAACGAGGGTAGAACCTTCTACTTCAGGGAAATTTTCCTTTGCCGCTTTTGGTAACGGAAACATCAGATCTGATCCGGTAGATAGTTCGCCATTGAAATTCCTGGTAGAAAATCCCTGGTAAACCTGGTCATAATTTTTTTGTGTTTTATTCCAGCTTCTTTCATATTGCACCCACAATAAAATCATGATAGTACAGGCCATGCCAATGCCCAGCCCGGCAATATTAATAAGGGAGAAAAGCTTATTCTTTCTTATGTTTCTCCATGCGATCAGAAAAAAATTACGTATCATTTAAATACTTTTAGTATAAATTAATAAAAGGTTATTCTGTTCTCAGGCTTTTAACCGGATTGGCGAGTGAGGCCCTTATTGCCTGTACACTTACTGTAACCAATGCAATCATCATAGCCAGTAGTCCGGATACTGCAAATACCCACCATTCCATATCAATCCGGTAAGCAAAACCCTGCAGCCAGTCGCTCATAACCCACCATGACAGCGGGAAAGCAATAAAGCAGGAAATAGTAACGAGTATCAGAAAATCTTTCGATAATAAAGTGGTTAGTGTGGTAACAGATGCTCCCAGTACTTTACGGATACCAATCTCTTTGGTACGTCTTTCTGCAGTGTAAGCAGCCAGACCGAAAAGTCCAAGACAGGAAATAAGAATTGCCAGCAAGGCAAATAAGGAAGCAAGTTTACCGGTTAGTGTTTCTGTTTTGAACTGTTTGTCAAAAGTTTCATCTACAAACCTATACTCAAAAGGATAGCCAGGATTATTTGCTTTTAACACCTGTTCTGTTGCTGTTAAAGCACTTGTAACATCTGCACCGTCTTTAAAACGGATATTCAGAATAGAGGCATTGGGTTTGTAGTTGAATAAAATTACAGGGGCCGATTTTGCATACATATCATTATAGATAAAATCATCTACTATACCTATAATCGTATATTGATCGCCACCGTTACGCGTAATCATCTTTCCAATCGCATCTTTTTCTGAAATAAGTGAAGCAAGACTTTTATTGATAATGATACTATTACTGTCAGCACTGCCGGAAGCCCGGAAATCACGACCCGCAAGTAATTTCATGCCCAAGGTGTTAACATATTCAGGTGTTACATATTCCTGGGTAATGAGTAATTGTTTAGCCGGGTCCTTACCCTGCCAGCTATAATCGGCTGAATTGCTGCCAAGCTGCACAATCTGGCTGCTGCTTAAAGTAACGTTGGTGATTTTTCCAGTATTGATGAGTTGGGTTCTGATCGTTTCAAAATGCTCTTTTATTTTCCCTTTCGCAGAGAGGTAGATGAGATTGTTTTTATTATAACCAAGTTCCCTTGACTTTACATGCTGTATCTGCCGATAGATGATGATGGTTGAAATAATGAGGATCACTGATATGGAAAACTGAAGTATTACAAGTCCTTTCCTCGTATAACTGTTGCTTTTATTCCTGCCTATTCTTATTCCTTTCAATACCATGATTGGTTTGAATGAGGAAAGGTAAAAAGCGGGATAACTTCCAGCCAGGATACCGCATACAAGTCCAACGGCTAATAAGCCTGCAAGATGCACAGGATATGAAAGACTGAACTCAAGTTGCTTTTCTACAAGTTGATTGAAATAAGGCAATAATAATATGATCAGCAACACAGAAATTGCTACAGAAATAAAAGCCAGCACAAGAGACTCACTGATGAACTGGCCAATAAGTGCTTTTTTTCTGGCCCCTAAAACCTTTCTTACACCTACTTCTCTGGCACGCTGCTCAGACCTTGCAGTTGCAAGATTCATAAAGTTGATGCAGGCGATGATTAATATAATCCATGCAATGATGGTGAAAAGCCTGATGTATTTGATTCGTCCCCCGTCTTCTTTTCCATTGGTGAAATTGCTGTACAGGCGCCATTTGTTCATGTTGAAAACAAATCATTGCGATATCGCTCCTTCCATTTTTGTTTGAATAAATCCCTTCAATTTTTTATTCAGATCTTCAGGGTTTACAGATGGTGCCAGCTCAACAAAAGTTTGCGTGCCATTATTACCCCAGCTTTCCAGCCATTTGTTATTTGATTCATATACCTGATAAGGTGCCAGCCACTGAAACTGAAAACTGCTGTTCTCAGGAAGATCGGCTATAACGGCTTTCACCACAAACGCTTTATCATTATTAAGTAATAGTCTTTGCCCAATCGGATTTTCATCTGCAAAAAAGTTCTTCGCCATTGTTTCGGAAATCACCAGTGCATATGGATCACTGAAAGCGTCTTTTGTACTTCCTTTTCTGACAGGAAGATCCAGCATGCCTAATATGGAGGAATCGGCATAATTACCCTTTACATAAATGGCTTTCTCTCCAATGCTGAATAATGCATTGCTGCCCCAATCCATTCTTGCGGTTCTTATAAATCCCGGAATCTCGTTTTTGAGGGCTGCTGACAATGGACCAGGAGTAGCCATGAATGTATAAGTAGAACCATCGTAGGTCTGATTATTCATGATCTGGTAAATACGGTCACGCTTCTTGAAATGATGGTTATAGGTTAATTCGCTTTGTACCCATAAGAATATGAATGCAGCACACGTAATACCAATGGCAAGCCCGGTAATATTTAAGAAACCGTAGCTCTTTTTTTTGCTTAAATTCCTAAAAGTCGTTTTGATATAGTTGATCAGCATAAAATGATGTTCCAGGTCTGATTAAATCAGGTAAATAAGATGTTTATACTAAAATGTTCTCCGTCACAGTCTGACCATCGAGCATCCTGATGATCCTGTGGCTATACCTAGCATCGTGTTCGGAGTGAGTAACCATCACAATAGTGGTGCCTTGCTCATTCAGGTTGGTAAGCAGTTCCATCACTTCATTACCGTTCGAAGAGTCGAGGTTACCGGTACGTTCATCTGCAAGAATAAGTTTGGGATTGTTTACTACAGCACGAGCCACTGCCACACGTTGTTGCTGACCACCCGACAGTTGCTGTGGATAATGGTTACGACGATGCATAATCTGCACCTTCTCCAGCACTTCTTCTACTTTCTGTTTTCTCTCAGCAGCTTTCACGCCTGTATAAATGAGCGGAAGCTCAACATTTTCGAATACGGTGAGCTCATCAATCAGATTGAAGCTTTGAAATACAAAACCAATATTTCTTTTTCTCAGATCTGCCCGCTGTCTTTCATTGTATCCTGCAATTTCCTGGCCATTGAAAATAAAACTGCCGGCATCGGGGTCATCCAACAGACCCAGGATATTGAGTAATGTTGATTTACCGCAACCCGATGGACCCATTACGGCCACAAATTCTCCTTTTTTAATTTCCATGGAAAGTTTGTTCAATGCAATGGTTTCCACTTCATCGGTTCTGTAAACCTTTTCGAGATTTGTAATCTTTATCATGTTTGTTTTTTGTATGGATTGATTATTTTAATAGTCGTGAATGGTGAATGGTCAATTTATGGTTTGTGTTTCTTTGATTGATTATTCACCATTCACGATTCACTGTTTTTTCAACACCAGCTCCTGCATATTGCCATAATTCTCATAACTGGATGTAATCACTTTTTCACCCGGATTCAGACCCTGAACTACTTCATAGAAATCTGGGTTCTGACGGTTCAGTTGAATGTCTACGCGATATGCTTTTGTTCCATCTGCACTGAGTTTGAAGATCCAGTTGCCGCCTGTCTGCTGGTAAAATCCACCACGTGGAATGAGTATGGCTTCTGTTTCGTCGCTGAGCGCCAGGCCAATTTGTAATGTTTGTCCGCGCCTGATGCCCTGAGGTACTTCTCCGTCAAATTGCATGTCAACCTGAAAACGACCTCCTGTAACCTGCGTATAGACTTTTGTAATTTTTAATTTGTATTGTTTGTTGGCAAAACTAAAATCGCCTTTCAGACCAATAAAAACGCGTGAAATATAATGCTCGTCAACATCAACCCTTACTTTAAAACCGTTTAATACATCAATCTGGCCAAGACGTTCACCTTTGTTTTTATTCTGCCCAATTTCAGCATCCAATGAAGTGAGCTGACCATCAATGGGTGCACGCACCACCAGATCGCCTACTTTTTTGCGTGTAAGCTGCAAGGCATTTCTTGAACCTTCAAACAATTGTTTGGCCTGCTCCAGGCTCTGCTTGGTAGAAACAGAATCCTGTCCTAATATTTTTTGTGCGAGTTTCTTTTTCTCTAACTGGTAATTGTAATTATTTTCCGACTGTTTGAATTCCTGTGCACCAATGGCTTTCTGTTCGTAAAGATGTTTATTCAGCTCGTACACACGTTTGGCTTCTTTCAGGAGGTTGTCAACATCGGTCATCTGATTTAATCTGGTAACGGTATTCTGCTCTGCGGCGTTACGGGCAATCTGCATTTGTGTGAGAAGATTGAATACCTGTGTTTCCTGTGTAACTAAATTGAGGGCAAGGTCTGTGTTAGACAAACGCATGATGGGTTGCCCTTTTTTCATAATGGCACCATCTTCCACATATTTTTCTTCTACACGGCCACCTTCCTGGGCATCGAGATAAATTGTAGTGAGCGGAAGTACCACACCATTTACAGGAATAAATTCTTTAAAGGGTGCCTTTTTTACTTCACTGATGCTGATTCTTTCCAGGTCAACATTCAGTTTGGGTTTGCCTGATGTATAATAATAGCTGGCAGCTATTAATGCAAGTACGCAAATGATGCCCGCCAGGGTCATGATTCTTTTAGAATTCCATTTCTTTTTTTGAATAACTCTATCCACGTGCTGATATTTTCTTTTAGATAAGATTAATAAAATGAGTCGTTGAAATCTCCAGTGTCTGTTGTGGTTCGTTATCACAGAAAGAAAGTACACAGGCCACCAGTCCGGTTGTAAAGGCAAACAGCAAAATGCCCATGAGCGTACTTTTATTTGCTATGATCTTTTTCATCTTTTTTATTTTACACAAGAGGTACTGAAAGGATGATGCCAAAGGGGAGAAAGACTGATAATCAATTAATTGTAATCGGAGGTACAGCAGAACTGTCCGCTTTTGATACAAAAACTGTTCGGTTTTGATACAGTTCGCGTAAATAAAAATCCTCTAATCTCTTCGTTCTCAGATTCTTATTGAACTGGTATATTTATGGACTGAATGCTGATAACAGATCATTCAGTCTAAATTGTTATACATGAGTTTGAAGAAAGCGCGCATACTGGTAATTGATGATGATGCAGATGTGCTTATTGCGGTGAGATTATTATTACGGCCCGAAGTAAAAGAAGTGGTTACAGAAAAAAATCCGGAGCAATTGCCAGCACTGATCACTTCCGGTGAGTTCGATCTTGTTTTACTGGATATGAATTTCAATGCGTCTATCAATACTGGAAATGAAGGTATATACTGGTTAAAACGCATCAAAGAAATAAAGCCCGCAACATCGGTGATCATGATTACTGCTTATGGCGATATTGACCTGGCTGTACGTTCACTAAAAGAGGGCGCTGCCGATTTTGTGGTAAAGCCATGGCACAATGAAAAGTTACTGGATACGATAGCAACCGTCTTAAAAAGAGCAGGTACAGGCAGGGTGAATGAACAAGTCAATAAAGGTTATCCTCTTGGTATATCGGGAAATATGATGTTGGGGGAAAGTGATGTGATGCAGGAGATATTTTACAAGCTTTCAAAAATTGCGCCCACCGATGCCAATATCCTGATACTGGGAGAGAATGGTACAGGTAAAGATTTAATTGCTGCTGCCATTCATCAGCA
>DPWF01000034.1:0-9800 GCA_003526435.1 Chitinophagaceae bacterium
TCATGTTTCTTATTCCTTATTTCTACAGCTCTACCCTCCGCATTTCTTCTGTAGCAGATTTCTGGCGGGTTGTTTTGCTGCTTTTGCCGAAACGATAGGAGAAAGATAATGTGAACACACGGCTGTCTCGTCTTACAATAAAGTATTCTTCTGCATCTTTAAAATCAGTCAGCCCTTCCATCCAGTTTGTTTTAAAAATATCGCGGGCAGAAAAGCGCAGTGTGCCATTGTTTTTCATTACCGGCATCGATAAGCCGGCATTTAACTGACCGAATGGGTACAACAGTTCCTGTAAATCGTTACGTGACCGACCTGTATATGAACCCGAGATTTCACCACTTATTTTTTTACTGATGCGAAACTGATTGTTCATATTCAGTGTAAGTTGCGATACATCGGAGCGATAATTGTTCCACACATAACCAATCAGTTTTTTATAGGTATAAATAGCTTCTGTATTCAACGACCACCATTTGGCGGGTTTAATGGTAAGCATGGTTGAAAAAGTATAGTTGTGCATACGCCCTACATTACCCTGTGTATACACCAGCGTACCATCAGGATCGGTCAGGAACAACTGCGAGAAATAGTCTTTGATAAGTGAATAAGAGAACGTTGTATGCAGCAACTGTTTATACTGGTGTGATAATTCAAAGTTCCAGGTAAACTGTGGTCTGAAAAAAGGATTGCCTCTTTCGAGCGTGTATTTATTGATAATATTTACAAATGGATTTAGTCGCTGAAAATTGGGACGGTCAATACGGCGGCCTACAGAGAGTGAAAATGTATGTATGGAGTCTGCTTCCCAGGTAACAAAACCCGATGGAAAGAAACCATCATAATTTCTGCTGAACGAAGAATCTTTTACCACAATATTACCCAACTGCTGTGCGTCGTAATGTGTGTATTCATAACGCAGGCCTGCCTGTACTGTCAGCCTCTTAAACTTTTGTTCATACATACCAAATGCAGCATGTATTTTTTCACCATAAACAAAATGGTTACTCTTGGCATAGTCTGGTCGCCATAAACCGTTGTTAATGCTCACTGCATAACCCGCATCATTGTCGGTATCGATTTTCGAAGTTTTAACACCTGCTTCCAGTTTCCCGTTTCTTCCCATATCCTGTGTGTAATTACTGTTCACAGAAAATATTTTGATGAAGGAAGGAATATTACCCAATGTACCAATGGTATAACCCTGTGCACCTAGCCGGTTGCTCTGGAAATATTGTTCGTTGTTTAAATCGTATCGTGCTGCATCGGCATCAATGGTTAGTTGTTGTGTTTTCGAAAGTTTGTGTCGCGAGCCGATACTAATGGCACCAGTTGTAAACCTGTTCTCCGAATTAGAAGAGGTATATATAGAAGAATCGATGGTTCTGGATGGTGATAACCAGTCGGCTGTAGCTGTATTACGGGCTTTGCGGTTGATGAGTGAACCAGAGAAAGAGAATACAAAACTAAGTTTATCGGTTGCCGCAAATTCAGTTCCGTATTTAATGGTATTGTTCAGGTTCGTGTTATTGAAAAAAGTAGGCTGTTCAAGAATGGCGATAGGTGATCCTGCTGCATCAAAATAAGTACGCAGTGCATAAATGGGCATTCTTGTTTTGGCATAGTTGATACCGTAGGAGAAATAATGACTCCATTTATTCTTTCTGAAATTGAGTAAAAGAGAATTATTGGTACGTGGATGCATGCCCATTGCCGCAGCCATGGTAAGATTACCATTAAAACCGATCTGTTTTATTTTCTTTGTTTTGATATTGATGATACCTGAATTACCGGCTGCATCGTATTTAGCTGATGGACTTGTAATCAGTTCTATCCTTTCAACCTGCGATGTATTCATTGAGCTCAGCATACTAATTAAATCGGCTCCCTGCAGGTAAGTAGGTTTATCGTCAATCAACACCAATACACCCGATTTATTGCGCAGACTGATACCATTGTTGCGATCGATCATTACACCCGGCGACTTTTCCAGCAACTCTACCACAGTTGTTCCATTATTGGTAGGCGATGCTTCCGGATTTACCACCAGTTTGCCTTGCTCGCGCTGGATAAAAGGTTTGGAAGATTGAACGGTAACCTGTGCCAGTTCAGCAACAGTTGCTTTCAGTTTAATATCCAGGTAGAGATCAGAAGCAGCAACAAGTACGTTTTGTATTCTTTGCGCTTCATAGCCTGTGAAGGAAGCTGCAATTTCATACCTGCCTGCTTTTACATTCGGAATAATGGCTTCTCCATTTTTCTTGCTGACAGCAGTACCCATTTTTTTATCTTTTTCAAACAGTTCCACTACAGCAGCTTCAATGGGCAACTGTTTTTCATCGGATACTTTTATGATGATATTATATTGCTGTGCCAACAAAGGTGCTGAAGCCATAAAAAGGCCAACCAGCAACACGATCATTTGTTTCTTGATAACCTGCATAGAGAGCTCCTGTTTTAGTAGACAGTAAAGTAGCCGAACAAATATCCTTCAATAAAAAAGTTACAGGAGCAGAAGATAGATTATAGTGCATAATCCATGATATATGGTAGATGACCGGTTGGCAGACACTTTTTGGGTCATTTCGCAATGACGCTTTTTTACATTTTCAATATAAAGACAGGAGTAAATAATAAGGAACAAGAAATCAGAAAGAAAGCAAGTACAATTCCCTTCTTCCTGATTTCTTGTTCCTTGTTTCGTATTTCCTATTCCTTATTTCTTATTCCCACAAGTATTCATCCCAACCAATGTGTACAAGGGACAAAAACCAATGACGGATGTTGCCATGAACACGCCTCCCAGCACTACTAAAACCGTTCCCCAGGTACCTGTTACAGTTCCGGTAAAATAAAGGGTAGCAAATACAAGTGCAAGTATTACCCTGATGAGCCTGTCGGCATTTCCCATGTTTGTTTTCATATAGAAAGATTGATTTAATGTGATTCAAACCATTGAACGGCCAGCCATACCAGCATAATACAAACCGTACAAGCCAATAAGAGACGCAGCCATTTTGATTTCATGTTACAAGGTATTGTTACTGTTTAAGGAATTCTATGATTTTTGTCAGGTAAAATTATGAGGGGAAATATTTCATTTTTTAAGAATCACATGTCATTTAAATACTATTTCTCCCTTATTTTCGTATTAAGCTTGATTGTCAGGAACGCTATTCCGACTTAATTCTGGTTGACTAAATAGTATTCACTGTAGTGTACCCCCTGCACGATGGCAATCGTTGTAAAATTTTTAATAATAAAGCATTCTGCGTTTTTGAGCTTTTACCTGTCATAAACATAATTAAGCTGCATTTTTTAAAATGATATGCCAATGTTTACAGGGAAATAATAATTATTTGAACTATGCATATGAGATATTCTTTGTTTTTATGTTTTTTGATGGCGACATTAATATGTGCCGCACAACCAACTATTAGTTCGTTTTCTCCTCTGAGTGGTAAAGTTGGTTCATCCTTAACGATAAAAGGATCAGGATTTTTAGCGGCCGACTCGAACAGGTCTGTTTTTTTAGGTCCGGTAAAAGCAAGCATTCTAACGGCTACCGACACTTCACTAACTGTAACCATTCCTAAGGCAGCTACCATCGGCAAAATCAGTGTAACAATAAACAAACTCACTGCTTATAGTTCAAGAACCTTTGTACCATTCTACGATAAGAAAGACTCTGTGTATGCTTCACAGTTTAGTCTTCGCACAAATGTAACTACCACACTCAATCCTGTGAACCTAGCGGTTGGAGATTTCAACAATGATGGATTTGTAGATATGATTGTTACCGATCCCAAAGCTGGACTATATACTATTCTGAAAAACAACAAAATAGACACTGGTACTATTATCCCACAATTCACACACAAAGATATCAATACCTCCAAACGCATTCTTTCAACTGCTTCCGGAGATCTGGATGGTGATGGCAAACTGGATATCGTATTTGCTTTATCGAAACTGGATTCGATTTTTGTTGCTGTACTGAAAAATACTTCCACAAATGACTCTATCAGTTTTCAGCTAATCCAAGAAATAATAGTAGGCAATGCAGCAAGCGCCGACATACAACAAATAGGATTACATGTTTTTATAAATGACCTTGACAAAGATGGCAAACAGGATATTATCACACATTTATCATCACTACCCTTCCCTACTTTAGCTGCTAGAATTGTCGTATTTAAAAATGCAGTAGTTAACGGGGTACTGAATAGCAGCAGCTTTAGTAATAGAATTAATGTAACCAGTCCCGTATCATTAAAGTCATTTACTGTTGCCGATTTAAATGGCGACGTCAGACCAGAATTGGTCGGACTTGGTGCAGATTCTGCCATTCATATTTTCACCAATACTTCTACTACTGGTCAACTGAGTTCAACTTCATTTACAAACAGGGTGAAACTACCTTCCGCTTTCTCCCCAACTTCCAGCATTTATGCGGAAGACTTAGATATGGATGGGAAACCTGAATTATTGATTTTAGGTTTTACTACCAATCAATTATTCATCTCACGGAATCTCGTTGAGCAAGCTGTTCTCAACTCTTCTTCCTTTGATGCACAAGTTAGTATTGCAACTGGCGAGGGGCCCTCTTCGCTTGCTTTTTTTGACTTTACAGGTAGTGGTAAGCCAGATATCGCAATAACATTATCTGGTAATAATTCTCTGGTATTCATGGAAAACAAATCAACGGTAGGCACTATTAACGCTTCTTCATTCATAACAAAGGGAAGTTTGTCTGCACCAATCAACGCCTGTTCCGCTGCTATTACCGATTTCAATAACGATGGAGGTGCCGATATCGCTGCTGGTAGTAGCAACCTTGGATTTGAAATTGCTTTTTTCAGATCGCGGCCTTCTGGCAACAGTAATTCATCCGATACGTCATCAAGTGTTGTTCCCGTTATCAACACTTTTTCACCTGCTACCGGTCCAGCAGGCTCAACCGTAACCATTTCAGGTCGGAACTTTAGTGACAGTACTACTAAGAATATTGTTTATTTCGGCTCAGTAAGAGCGGCTGTTGTCAGTGCCAGCAGTACACAATTGGTGGTAACTGTTCCTGCATCAGCGAGCTATGAGCCCATTACTGTTATTGTGAATGGACTGGGAGCCAGTTCAAACACCCCATTTGTGGTTACTGCTTTTACTGCAGATACCAAAAACATCACTACGGGCTCTTTTGCTACTGCAAAATATTTTACCACAAACGGTGGTGGACCCAGATCTGTTATAACTGAGGACCTTAACAATGATGGCAAACCTGAAATTATTGTTACTAACCAGATATCCAACCAGATATCTATCTTCCGTAATTTTTCTACAAGCAGCAATGATACACTCTCTTTACCATCCTTATTTGCGGGAGGCACAGGTAGTTTTGGCCTTGCTACCGGCGACCTCAACGGCGACGGTAAAAAAGAGATAGTCATTACAAATTTCAATGCGGGAAGCAGCAGCAGTATTTCTGTTTTCCCGAATACCAGTACAGACAATTCTATCACCTTCGCTGCTAAATTCGACTCTGCTGTGGGTAATGGCTCTACCAGTGTAACCATCAGAGATATTAATAATGATGGCAAGGCCGATATTGTGGCCATTTCAGGTAATAGCTCCCTGATTCATTATTTCTTAAATACAGGTACCAACGGCAATTTTGGTTTCGCACAAGGAAAAGCCATTAATCTGGTCCCATTCCGTGCCGACAATATTTCATTAGCAGATATGAATGGTGATGGTAAACCAGATATTGTTACTACCTTCTCTAACACCAGTTCTGGTATACGCATTCTGCTGAACACTTCAGACAGCGTTAACGTATCATTCAACCAGTCAAGGAACTATACGATCGGAACTGCATTACCACTTAAAACCATTACACCTGATATTGATATGGACGGTAAGCCAGATGCTGTTTTCGGTTATGCGGGTAATCCCAATATCTATTTATACAGAAATAACAGTACCAGAGATTCGTTGAAGCTAGATAGTATGTTGATAGTACCCACTACTACAATGCCAGGCAGTTTTAATTTTGCCGATATGGATGGTGACGGGAAACCAGATATCATCGTTCCTGACAGAGATGCAAATACCGTTTCCGTATACCTGAACAAAAGCACTTCTGGTAGTTTTGCATTTGGCAATAAAGTAAGTTTCCCCGTATCAATTGAACCGGTTACTGCTTATGGTTCAGATATAAATGGTGATGGCATGCCTGAAATAATTACGGCCAATAACCAGTCTAATAACATAGCCATCCTGAAAAATAAAATACGCTTCCCGAAAATTTCTTCTTTTACACCTGTTGCTGCTAAAAGGCTGGATACTGTTTTAGTAAAAGGTTACAACTTTACCAAAGCAGGTTCGGTTAAAGCTGGTGGCATTGATATACCATTCACAATAGTTTCAGATAGCCTCATAAGGTTTATTGCCGATAAAGGTATCGGTTCAGGAGTCATCAGTGTATCGAATCCTTATGGCATAGATACGCTGGGCCTATTTACCTATCTACCTGTTCCACGCGTACTTTCTTTTACACCTAAAAATGGTGGATACGCGGATACCATCACCATTAGCGGCTATCATTTCAATAATACCAGTGCCATAAGCTTCGGTGATTCTGCAGCTTTAAGTTTTCAGGTTATTACCGATTCATTGATTAAAGCTGTGGTGGGAAGAGGTAAAACAGGTCAGATCTTTGTCAAGCATCCTAACGGTAACGATTCTGCTGCCGGATTCACTTTTAATTTCCCTGCCATTACCATCAACAGCATCAACCAGCCACTTAGCTTCACTGCCCTCAAAACAGTAACGAGCAATGTGCAAAGCTATAAATTGAGTGGAAAGTATTTACAAGGAGATATACTGGTAACGGCACCCGGAAATTATCAGGTTTCACGCAGTACCAATACAGGTTTTACACAACAATTAACAATAGCACCTGTAAAAAATACAGTCGACAGTACTACAATTTACATTCGTTATAAAAATGATACAGCTCTTGGTACATTCAACGATACATTAAAACACAGCACTGCTAATGGCAATAGCATAAATATTTCATTACAGGCAAGCATTTGTGATTCAACAATCTTGTTCAAACCCATTGTCAATACTATTACTCTTGACAGCAATGTTATCTGTTATAAAGATTCCCTGACACTTTCTGTAACGAATGGAAATAATTTTTCACTCTATAGGTGGAGCACCGGCGATACAACAAAAACCATTCGCATTGGGAGCACACAAAAAATAAGCGTCAGGGTTGGAAATATTGCGAACTGCTTATCACTACCCTCTTATACAAGTAGTTTCGTAAAAAATACCAACACAACACCATCGATCGGATTAATGAAAGACTCTATTCTGATAAGCACCACTGCCCCTCATTACAGATGGTATTTTAATAATATTCGTACCAATGGAGATTCCACTAATACACTTGTGGCCCGCAAGATTGGTTTTTACAGGGTTGAAACCAGTAATGATAAAATATGCTGGGATGCATCTCCGGAACTTCCGATTGTTGTATTGCCCAGGGTAGCTACAACAGATACAGCCGTTGTTCGTGTGTTTCCCAATCCGGTTACTGGTGGATTTTTTAATGTAGTGGTGAATTTACCCAGAGCAACAAATGTTATAACGAGAGTTACTGTTACAGATGCCAGTGGTATTATTTTAATTCAAACCAATAAATTCATCTTCTTTGGAAGAGAAATTAAAATACCGATCACACTCAGTACCTATAAAGGGCCCGCATTTGTTCGGGTAGAAACAAATGGTGATGTTGAAGTACAGTCCATTCTATTACAGTAATTATTAAAGAGGAGAAAAATGAAATTATCCGTTCTATACACCATACTTATATCATCATCTGTATTGTTATCTGCATGCAGCAAAGGAGACAACCCACCACCTGTTAATCCGCCTAGCAATCCACCGGTACAAAAAACCTGTTATTTGTCGGGCATATCTCAGCTAAATACAGGAGCAAAACCAGATTTTGCAATATCATTAACCCTTAACGGAAACAATGAAGCAAATGCCGTGATTGTTTTTGATAGCCTTGGTAATAAGAAAATACTGGAATACGCATTTACCTATGCCAGTTCTGACTCCATTCGGATTGATCAGTACCAATACATCAAGCTTGATGCGAATAAAAGAGTCAAGACGCTTGTTACACGTTCTGATATGAGCGATCCTGTGCAGGCAGATATTTATCGCTATGAATATTTGTACAATAATGATGGTTATCTGGTTACTAAAAATCTTTATATCAATAACTCATCAACTATTTTTTACACAACAACATATACCTACAACAATAATCTTCTTACCAAATGTTTGGTAACCATAGCCAGCAATAATACCCAGAAAGTATTAGAATCAGACCTTACATACGATGCTGCTGCAACTGCCAAAAACTGGGTATACACGTTCCCCGACGCATTTGAAAGTAATATTTATGCTACTGCTCTTAACTTTGGCAATAAAGCTACACGTCCGCTTACAAAGGTTGTAACTAAAATTTATAACCCACTTAACAATAACGTGATTGATACCTGGACCACCAATTTCAGTTCTTATAGTTTTAATACAGATGGTTATATTCAAAGTGTAAATGCCAGCGGTGATCTGCAACAGGGTATGGCTATTTTCTATGGCAAAACCCATTTTTATTATTTGTGTAAATAATGATACCTGAACTTCATAATTCCCAATAACTGTAAATCGTAATATAGATGGNNGATAGATGAGCAGTTATTGGGAACTTCATTTTCTGATTGCCTCTATCAATCGCTGATACACGTTAGGTTATGCTTGCAGCAGGTAATATCATATTTTACACCCATCCACATTCTTAACCCGCCGGACACTTCGTATTTTTCACCCATATACCCAGTTTTGTCTTGAGGATTTGCCGGTTCAACTTATATTCGACATTATTCATCACACCAATTATCTGCTTATTATGAAAAAAATTATGCTTGGTTGTGTTGCGCTTTGTATAGCAACAACACTACTTGCTCAACGCCCTGCCGGTGGAAACCAGGGTGGTGCGCCCGCCAATACCGGCGCACCCGCATCTTCCGGTTCCAGTGATCCACGATTAGCATCATTCAACATTCCTTTTAATCCTGATGCCACTGTTACATCAGAACATGAGGCCACCATAAAAGGTGTACGCGTACCGTATAAAGCAACTGTAGGTACCATGCCCGTTTGGGATAAGGATGGCAAAATTGAAGCCGGTGTATTTTTTACCTATTACGAACGCACCGATGTAAAAGACAAAGCCACACGCCCCTTATTGATTTCATTCAATGGCGGACCCGGTACCGCTGCCCTGTGGATGCAGATCGGTTATACCGGTCCACGTATCCTCAATGTAGATGATGAAGGTTATCCGGTGCAGCCATATGGTATGAAAGACAACCCCCACTCTATTTTAGATATTGCCGATGTGGTGTATGTAGATCCGGTGAACACCGGTTTTTCCAGACCCATCAGCAAAGACATTCCTACCACCCGTTTCTTTGGTGTACGTGCCGATGTGCAGTACCTCGCAGAATGGATCAACACATTTGTTACCCGCATGAACCGCTGGGCCTCACCCAAATACCTGATCGGCGAAAGCTATGGCACTACCCGTGTTTCAGGTCTGGCACTCGAACTGCAAAATGCACACTGGATGTTTTTGAATGGTGTGATCCTCGTTTCACCCACCACACTGGGTATTGAAAGAAGTCCGAGAGAAGCTGCTGCTTTACGCTTACCTTATA
>DPWF01000034.1:9820-10585 GCA_003526435.1 Chitinophagaceae bacterium
TGGTACCATAAAAAATTACCTGCCGATCTTCAGAAAAAAGACCTCACCGATATGCTTCCCGAAGTAGAAGCATTTACGATGAACGACCTGATTCCTGCCATCAACAAAGGATGGTTACTGGATGATGCCAAACGCAAAGAGATTGCAGCTAAAATGGCCCGCTATTCCGGTATCAATGAAAAAGTGATACTGCAGAATAACCTTGATGTGTCAACCAATTTATTCTGGAAAGAATTACTGCGTGAACAGGGTTTCACGGTGGGTCGTCTTGATTCACGTTACAAAGGCATCGATAAAAAAGATGCCGGTGAATCGCCTGATTACAATTCAGAACTGTTATCGTGGGAGCATTCATTCACCCCCGCCATCAATATGTATTTACGTGAAGAACTGAAATACAAAACAGACCAGCGTTATTATGTATTCGGACCCGTGAACCCCTGGGATCGTACCAACGACAGAACAGGTGATAACCTGCGTACCGCCATGGCCGAAAATCCCTTCCTGCATGTACTGGTACAGTCTGGTTATTACGATGGCGCCTGCGATTATTTCAATGCCCAATACAATTTATGGCAGATGGACCCCAGTGGTCGCCTCAAAGACCGCATGAGCTGGGAAGGCTATCGCAGCGGACATATGATGTACCTGCGTAAAGAAGACCTGGAGAAAAGCAATGATAATTTGAGGAAGTTCATCAAGAAGAGTATACCGAAGCCCGGCACACCGGCGAAATATTAGAAAATCAAAATTAAAAAGGCAAAA